>CAINGG010000345.1 GCA_903848435.1 uncultured Actinomycetes bacterium
CGCTCTCACCCAAGCCACCGAGTAGCGCCGTTCGCCGGGCGGATTGCTCCACCCGGCGACACCTTCCACCCGGAGAATCCTGCGAGGGATGTGCGACGGCCTCTAGACATCCTGGAATGGGTGGAGAATGAACTGCCGGTACTTCTCCCGGTACTTCTCGGGGATCTCAATGGACTTTATGGTAGCCGACGAGATCGTACTGTCGCCCAACACCTGGTCCCGAACCGACTGCACCTGGACGACGGGCGCCTGCTGCACCACGTTCGGCGGATTGCTGCGCGGCACCTGCACGGGCACGGGATTGACATTCTGCGGTCCCTGATTGGGTCCCATGAGGTCATCCCACGTTGGGTTATCCGGGATCGTGTTGCGGTTGGCGGCTACCGCCCCTGCCTCGGGACTTCCCGAGAACGACCTGTGGCTGGCATGAAGTCCCTTGCCCGGCTTGACCTTGACCATGCCGAGGGTCCACAGGGCCTTCGCCCGGGGCCACCTCTTGAACACCGCGCGCGAATAGAACGCGGTAGCGCCGACGGCGCCGAAGTAGCCGAGGACCACCGCTCCGAGGCTCGCTCCAATGGCCGCGCCGATGGACGCACCAGTGTCCAACGACGACTTCACCTTGAGGTAGGTGCCAAGCCCCACGGCACCCACGCCCACGGTGCCGAGCACGGCCCCGATGGCGGCGACGGTGCGGCCTTTCCACCGGACCACCTGAGAGGCGTGCTGCGCAGCCATGAGCGACCGGAAACCCATCATGCGGCCGAGCATGAAGGCACCACCGCCGAGGATTGCGGCCCCGGCGCCCGCATAGAGGGCGATGTCACTCATGGTGTCTTCCGTCATGTTGCCTGAGCTATCCGACGAGTTGATCGGATCGCCGTTGGTGTAGCCGTACATGTTGTAGCCGGACTCCAGCACCGGGTCTGGCGCCAGGAAGGCACCGAGCGCCGGGTGGTAGGGCCGCGCGCCCATGAGCGTGATGGATGACGTGCCGGGCAGTGTCTCCTGACCCGACCCGGCCTTCCAGGCGTACGTCGGCAGGGCATTGCCGGAAGCCTTCGGCGTGACCAGAGGCTCACCGAAGGGCCCGAAGCGATCGGCAAGGCCCGTCGTCGACCCCGGCACGGCGACCGTGCCCGATCCCAGCGAGGGAACGTCCACCGTGACGAGGGCAGAGCCATCGAGCCCGACGAGCGTCAGTGTCGCCGTCGACCCCGGCGCGGTGCGCACGAGCGCTCCCCCCGGCAATCCGTAGATCACCGACTCGACTCCGGAGATCACGTCACCGGTGATGTCGAAGAGGAAAGATCCGGAGTAGCGCAGCGTGCTGCTGCCCGTGTCATCGGTGACGGTCTTGTCGAAGATCGAACCGCCATAGGTGTTCATCACGGTGCGTACCAGACCGGTGCGATCAGCCGCGATCTCGTCGATCCGCGTCAGGGTGGTGCCACTGCCCCACTGCAATGCAGCCGCACGCGGGCCCGAGATGCCAGTGACGCGCCCGAGCCCGTCGTAGGTGATCTCGCTGGTGCTCCCGTCGCCCACGATCAGTGGATCGGTGCTCGACACCGGACGTCCCTGGTCGTCGTAGCAGATGACGTAGTCGACGCCAGTGCGCGAGCCGCCGGTGCGCAGCGAGTCAAGGCCGGCCCCCGAGTACGACGACCCACACGCGGCCGCCTGCTGGGCAGCGAAGGCGTAGCTGTAGGTGGCCGAGGCGAATTCGCCCGTGCCTGTGATGATCGCGCGCTCAAGGCGACCGGCGTCGTCGTAGAGGTAACCGCGTGACTCTGAACTCGCTTCGCTGCCGGTGACACTGAGTTCAGCGGAGAGAGTGCGGCCGAAGTCCGATGCCGTGCGCTTGTCCGAGATCCTGGTGAATCGCGCATCGGGGGTGACGATGGTGACCTCGCCCGGGCTGCCATTGGGCAAGCGGGTGACAGCTCGGCTCACGCCGTCGGCGTAGGTCACCGAGTCAAGGGCGCCGGTCGCCGAGTCATAGGCGAGCGTTGCCGCGAGTACGCCGTTGACACTCACGGTCTCGAGTACGCCGTCGGTGGATCGGTGGGTGTAGGTGAACACCAGTGGGGCAGCGCCGGAGGACGCCGGCGGGGTCTGCGTGACCTTCGACACGAGCCCGCCCGCGTCATACTCCGTCGTCGTGACGACGCCCGCGTGATCGGTGCTCGAGACCTCGCGGCCGCCGAGGTCCACGGTGACCGTTGATGTCACGGACGTGTTCGGCTTCACCGGAGCGGCAGATCCGTGCGAGATCGTCTGCGAGGTCACGCGTGGGTCGCCGCCGACGGCGTAGGTCGTCGTCGTGGACTCAATGAGCTTGCCCGCCGAATCGAAGTGCTCCTCGGTGAGCAGGTTGCCCGCAACGTCATATGTGAAGCAACTGGTCTGCGATTCACCCTGACCGACAATCACGGCCGCGCGGATGAAGCCCCAGCCGTCGTAGTACTGCGTGATCGTCGTGCCGTCCTGACGGGTGACGGTCTTGCCCTGGCCGGTCTGCGTCAGTGACTCGCCGCCGCACACTGCAGGCGTCGTGGCCTTCTCACCCACGCCCCAGTAGGAAGTGGTGACCTTCTTGCCGCTGGGCATCGTCGAACTGACGAGGCGACTTTGCGGGCCGCCGGAGTATTCGAATTCGACCGTCAGACCGCCCGTGCCGCTGACGCTCGCCGGGCGACCGTCCGCAGGATTGGGGAACTCGTAGCGCGTCTCGTTCTCGCTGCGCATGCCGCTTGCGACGTCGTTGCTGGATGCGACGGTATTGAGCGCATACCCGGGAGACACCTCGTCGTCGGGAATACGACCCGGGTCCTTGCCGACCGGCGCCGCGGACACCTCGACCCAGCCGTCCGAGCCGGCCTGGGAGATCTGCAGGGTCACGCTCTTGGGTCCCTTGGGCAGGTCCTTGATCACGCAGGGGTCACCCTCGCACGGAGTGGTGCCCACGATCAGCGCCGCCGTGGTGCCGCCTGACGACGTCACCCGGAACTGCCAGCCGTCGGCGGCACCGACTTTGTCGTCGGCGTCATTGGGCGTCCACACGCCGGTTGCCTGAGCCGAGAACTGCGAAGGTCGACCGGACCACTCCACAGAGAGGGCACTGCGGTCGTAGGACGAGCGCCAGAACTCCGCGGTGGCCGCGCCACCGAACTGATCCTTCGCGTAGGTGAGCGCGCGCAGACCCGTCAGCGGCTTGTCCTGCCCGTCGACAAACTCCGTGTCGTACGTGCGCTCGAGCACCATGCCGGAACCCGCGCTCACCGGACCCTCGGTCTTCGTGACCAGGCCGAGGTCGTTGTAGGTGAACTTCGTGACCCGGTCGGCGACATCCTTCGACGAGCGGACCTGTCCTTGCATGGCATCTGCCGAACGCGACAGCTCCATGCCGGCCGAGTCCCGGACGCGTACGGGCGACAGCAACTGCGGGTCGAACCACCCCTCCTGGTAGGTCGCGTAGCTGCCCGTCCCCGAGGTAGTGACACGGCCCATCACGGCGTTGGCGAGTGACGGGTCGTCGACCCAGGCGCGAACGGCTGCGGAGTTGATGCCGGGGAAGTCGATGGTGCGCACCATGGGCGTGCCACCGACCGTCGCCGGAGCATCGGACATTCGGAAGGCACGGCCCTGCGCGTCGTAGGACACGGAGGTCGTCAGTCCGGCGGCTGCTGGCTCGAAGGTGGCGACCTGGCTCACCAGGGTGGTGCGAGTGGAGACGATCCGGCCGCGGGTGTCCCAGCCCCAGATCGAGCCCTCGTTGCCCGGATCCTTAACCAGGCCGATCTGCGCATCGCTGCCTGCACCGACGTAGCCGACCTCACTGCGTAGTCCGTCGGGATAGGTGATAGCGCAGAGCTTGCCGTCCGGCACGGCCGCGAAGCCGTACGCCGTCCAGTCGGCACACGAGCCGCTTCCCTGGTAGTCGAGCGTGATCGACGCACCGATGTCATTGGTGACGCGAGCCAGGCGCCCCTGGCCGTCCCACGCGATTGTGCTGATCTCCCCTTCGGGGGCGATGACCGTCACGGCCTTGCCGTCGCGGAAGCGCGTGGTCACCCCCTGCGTGTCGGTGAACTCCCACGTGGTGTCACTCACCCAGACCAGCGAGTTGCGGAAGCCCGCGGTGCCGCCCATCTGCTCGTAGACGCCCAGCGGATTGCGCACGAAGGACAGTTCACCGCCGTCCCAGCCAACCAGGGTCACGACGTCGGGCAACTCACCCGGGGTGACATCCGACTGCGTGCCCGCAGTCTCCAGCGGTCCGGAGGTCGTCGGCTGGGGATCGGTGGCGGTAGCGCCAGCGCTGACACGAGATGCGTCACCCCACACGACGGTCTCGCCCACATCGAGGCCAACGCGCACCTGCACGGTGCCCTTGGCTGGCACCGGGATGCGCGTATCGACATCAGGCTGGGCGAAGTCGGTCGACGTCTTCTTGACGACCTTCCAGTCGCGGCCCTTCGCCCTCGTTGCGACGAGGATGCGATCGACCTCGGTGAGTTCGTCAGTCGGATACGCGAAGGAGACGGTTGCCGTGCGCGAACCCTGGACACGCGCGGCTTGGGGGGCTGACGGTACGTCGACCGCCTCGACCATCGCGCCTTCCTCGGTCAACGTCGCCCACGCCGAGCCCGTGCTTGCGGTCATGAACCAGCCGTTGGGCAGCCCGGGCGCGGTGGCGCCACCCGACGTCCACGACAGTCCGACGCTCACCAGGGCTCCGGGGCTCGGCAGCACACGCGAACCCCAGCCCGATGACACGCTTCCGGTCACCGTCGAGACATTGATGCCACCGGCTTCGATGGCGGGCCCGCCCGTGGCGCCACGGACTCCGACACTGAATCGGCCGGCCGAGATCCACTCGCCGTCCGACTCGACCTCGACGGCGTACAGGCCACCGGCAGCAAGCCTCTTGTCGACCTCAGCCCAGCCCTTGGACATCGTGCCTTCGGCCACCACCGTGGAGTTGCGCGAGACGAGGTCGACGATCCGATAGGCAAGGTTGTCGAATTCCTTCAACGCCTTCGCGTAGACCAGCGGGAAGTCACCCTCGATGATCGAGCCGTTAGGAAGCACCGCCACCTGCGGCGGCACACCGGGCCACAACTCGCCCGAGCTCGATGCCACCGTCTTGATCGGACCCACCGTCTCGATGCCGGCCACGACGCTGGCGCGTGCCTGATCGGCTGCGCGCTGCAGGGCACTCGAAGAGTCCTCCTCTGCCTGAGCAGCCGGGGCGACCGCCCCGTAGAGCAGCCCGACGGCGAGGGCACCCGCGCAGGCAGCGGCGAAGGTGGGCGACGGCTTCGGCATGACCGGTGACTCCATCCGTGGGGGACGACGTACAAGGAAAGTAGTGCCTGGGTGTGGCGGTTTGCCAGCCGAGGCGGCCAGAACGGTGAACCTGAGAAACCGCCCATGGAGAGCCCTCGGCCGACCTTTACGGTGCAAATGACCCCTTCAGTGACGACGACACGCTGACGCGCACGGTGCGCAGGCTTTCGACGTCGGAGATGTCGAAGCCCAGGCTGAGTCGACCCACGTTCTCCGAGACAGCGTTGCGCCCGCCGTTGCTCAACTCACCGACGCTCATCCGCAGCGTCTGCGGCAGTGACACGGGACGGGTAGCCGACGTGAGAGCGCTGCCCGCGAGATCGTCACTGAACTCGCTCGCCAGATTGGCACCGCCGACCGCATTGGCCTGACGTGCCCTCCACCACGCGCGAACGCTCAGCGCCTTTCGACCAGCCCACTTCACGATCGGCACGGCCAGGGTGCCGAGGCCGGCAATGGTCTGCGTCCAGCCCAGCACGGAGCGGAAGACGTCCAGTCCCTCACTCGGTTCGGTCTGCGTCAGCACCGATTGCTCCAGTGCCTTGCCGGCGAGCATCCCCAGCCCGATGGGCGCGACCCACACCAGGCCGATGTACGTCGCCCAGGCGCCTAGGCCCGCACCTGTCGCCGGTGCTGCCATGCCCAGCGTGGCGATATCGGCGACGACCGTGGCGACGACGAGCACCGCGGTGATCACCATCC
Organism: uncultured Actinomycetes bacterium; assembly: GCA_903848435.1. Lineage (GTDB taxonomy): Bacteria > Actinomycetota > Actinomycetes > S36-B12 > S36-B12 > Mxb001. The sequence continues at coordinate 6,058 of CAINGG010000345.1, forward strand.
AGAACCAACTCCACTCGTTGGCCGCGCCCGTGCGATCGGTGCCATTGACCGGATCAGCACCGGCGTAGCCGTAGAGGTTGGTACCGCTGTCGAGATCAGGGTCGGGAGCCAGGAACATCCCGGCCGCAGGGAGATAGGGACGCGCTCCCATGAGCGTGATCCCTGCCTCGCCGCCCAGGGTCTCGCGTCGGTCGGCGGACTGCCACAGGTAGCAGGGCACGGCGTCGAGCAGCGACGGGCGCGCGGTGAGCGGCTCGCCGTAGGGTCCGAAGCGCTCGGCCACGCCGGCGCGACCCGACGGCAGTGACCCGCTGACGCCCGAGATGGCCGCCTGGGGCAGGTCGATGACCGCCAGGAGCGAGCCATCGAGTCCGGTGAGCGACAAGGTGGGCACCTGGCCGACGTCCGCGCGCACGCGAGCGCCGCCGGGCAGGGAGTACTCCACCACGCGTACGCCGGTGTCATCGAGCATGAGGACGGGGGCACTCGAGGCGGCGCTCACGTAGGAATAGCGCAACTCATCCGTCATCGCACCGCTGCTCACCTGCTTGACGACGGTGCGCCCGGCGTAGGTCGACAGTGTCGTCGAGGTGCCGCCGTCGATCAGGCGCGCGAGCGAGGTGCCCGCACCCCAGGTGAGTTGCAGGTCGGCCTTGCCGTCGATCGCGCTGACGCGCCCGAGGCCGTCGTAGGTGAACGTCGCGGCCGATCCAGCTGCTGCCAGCAAGGGATCGGTCGTGCTGACCAGGCGCCCGGCGTCGTCGTAGCAGGTCACGTAAGCCGTGCCGCCGCGCGAGCCGCCCGTGCGCAGCACATCGGCCCCGGCACCCGGGTAGGCACCGCCGCAGGAGGCGTCCTGGCTCGCGGCGAACTCGTAGCCGAAGCGGGTGGGCGCATCCGCCTGCACGACGACGGCCTCGGTGAGGCGCCCTGCGACGTCGTAGGTGTAGCCCCGGGCCTCGTCGAGCACCAACGTGCCATCAACGCGAGCCCAGGTCTCGTCGCCCACGATGCGGCCAAACTCGCTGACCGTCTGCGACTGCTGGAAGCGCGTCTCGCCGCTCACGATCGACAGTGCCGTCGGCCGTCCGGTCGCACCGTTGGTCATACCGGCCGTTACCGCGCCGCCGGCGTAGCTGACCGAGCCGACACTCGCCTGCCCGTCGACGTACGCGACATCAGCCATGGTGACGCCATTCACGCTGACACGCGTGGGCGCGGCATCAGTGCTGCGGTACTCGTACGCGAAGGTGACCAGCGGTGCCGACGCGCCCGAGGGCGTCACCGCGATCGTCGCCGGTTCGCCGAGCGAGGTGTACGTCGTCACGGTCGTTGTCCCCGACTCGTCGACGTAACGCACGGGTAGTCCGGCCCAGTTCAGCAGCGTCTGCGTGGTGACCGCGCTCCCCGCGTCGACGGGTGCGGCAGGTCCGTGGGTGATCGTCTGGCGGATCGCCAGCGGGTTGCCGTCGATGCCGATCTCCTGGCGCGACTCCTCGATGAGTGCGCCGCTGCTGTCATAGACGGCGGACCGCACCAGGCGGCCGTCATCGGCGTACTCGCGGCAGGCGGTTTCGCTCGAGCGCCCACCCGCGCCCGTCGTCACGATGGCGAGCTGACGACCGCGGATGTCGAAGAACGTCTCGACCGTCGATCCGTCCTGTCGTGTCACCTTGCGAGGCAGGCCGGACGCCACCGCGGATCCCGTGCACACGGACGGCAGGCTGGCCGATCCGGAGTCCGGCCAGTATTCGGTCAGCTGGGCCTTGCCGCCGGGAGTGGTGTAGCTGATGACGCGGCCCCAGCCCGACGACTCGTAGGCGAGCGACGAGCTGTAGCCACCGGGTGTCTCCACCGTGGTGACCTTGCCCGTCTCCGGGTTGGCGTAGGTGTAGTCGACCGCGGGCTCGGACTCGGAGCCGACGAACGTGTCGTTGGAGGTCGCGCGCGTGCGATTGTTGAAGCCGGGCTTCACGAGTTCAACCGCCACACGCGACGGCTTGTCGCTGCCGATGCCTACGTCGACGCTGAACCAGCCCGATGGCGGTCCGCTGAGCACTTCGACGCTGACCTGCTTCGGTCCCTTCGGAAGTTCGGTGAAGGTGCACGACGGCCCATCGCAGGCATGACCCTCGACGACGAACTGCACCTCGGCGCCCTGCACCTGCTCGACCGCGAAGGTCCAGCCTTCATCCCGAGCGCGCTTGTCGTCGTCCTCGCTGGGCGTCCAGATCGCCTGGGCGACGGCCGACCGAGTCCGGTCGTCCCACGAGGCGGAGAGTCCACCGCCTGCGCCCGGCGTCCAATGGTCGGGCCGGGCCGCTCCGGTGAACCCCTCACCGGCGAACACCGTGGCGCGGAAACCTTCGTAGGTCTCCTCGCGACCACCGACTTGCACGACGTCGTAGTCCTGGGAGACCTGCATGCCGGTGCTCCCCGCCGTCGCGGGCCCGCTCTGCTCGACGAGATTGCCGGCCATGTCGTAGCGGGTCTTGGTCACCAGGCCGCGGGCATCCGTCGACGTGACGCGCCGGCCATCGACCTGGGTGGATGTGCGTAGTTCCGCACGGTCGGTGAAGCTGTTGCCGTCATGGGTCACCGCATCGATCTCAGCGGTGTTCGACATCGAGTAGCCGGAGGCGGTGCCCGTGATCGTGGCCTGCACGAGTGCCCGGGCGCGAAGATCGGACTCGGTGATCACCGGGAGGTCGAGGCGTTGCACGACGACGTCCGCACCGGTCGACATCGGGGCTTCCTGCAGCGAGGCAGCGCGACCGAGGTTGTCGTAGGTGATGCGCGCCACGGCCGCACGGGCGGCCGCGTCGACGGTGGCGGCCCGATTCGCCAGCGCCCCGCGCGTGGCGACGAGTCGTCCCACCGAGTCCCAGCCGAGCGCCGTTCCGGTGTTCCCCGGATCCTTGATCAGCCCGATCTGCGGCTCCTCGAGGCCGGCCGACACGTAGCCGATCTCGGTGCTCGCCCCACCCGGATAGGTGACGCCACACAGCAGGTCCGTCGAGGCGAAGCCCGACCAGGCCGGGCAGTTGCCGTAGGACAGTTGAAGCGTGCGTCCTACGGCGTTGGTCAGCGACGTCAGTCGCCCGGCTGACCAGTCGGCCGTCGACACCAGGCGGCCCTGGTCCCTGACGCGGACCGCGCGTCCGGATGCGAACTCAGTGCTCAGGCCGGACGAGTCGGTGAAGAGCCACGTGCGACGGGTGTCGTCGCCGCACATCGACAGGATGTTGCGGTAGCCCGGCACCTTGTCGCCGCCGATGGCCTGCTCGTAGACACCGCTCACCGGGTTGCGAATGAAGGTGAGTGACATGCCGTTCCAGCCCTCGAGTCGCACCGACTCCGGGCCGGGCAGGGTGCTCGCCGCACCGCCGCACTCATCGATGACGGGCTCACCGGGCACTGCCGTGATCTCGGGTGCCGAAACACGCGGCTGGGTCGCGCGGGAATACAGGATCGTGCCGTCGACCTTGAGCCCCACGCGCACGGGAGCCTTGGCTTCCTTGAGCCTGACCTGGGCATCGACGTCGGGATCAGCGAAGGACGAGTTCGCCCGGCCGATCCGCACCCATTCCTTGCCGATGCGCTGCTCGATGATGAAGCGGTCGACCGACTCGCGGCCTGAAGTGTTGTACGCGAAGTCGACCGTGGCCGTGCGGGCACCCGTGCGCTCCACGCTGGGACGCGCTGGCGTCACCTGGCCGCGGATGTCCGAGCCGGATTCCTCCAAGGACATCCACGGTGAGCCCGTCGCGGCCATGAGCCGCCAGCCCTGGGGTACGCCGTCCTGCGCGGGGCTCACGGCGGCGTACTGCAAGGCCACGCGGACACCGGCCGACGGGCCAGCGAGCGACTCCGACTCCCACGTCCAGGTCACCGCACCCGTCGCCAGGGCCGCCGACATGTCGCCGGCACGCACCGCGGGGCCGGGCGGATCGATGAGGCCGCGTACGCCGAACCTGCCGAAGTTCAGCCAGCGCACCGTGTCCTTGTCGACCTCGTCGCGAACCCACAACACGTAGCCGTGGCCGGGGATGAGGGTCTTGCCGACCTGGCCCCATCCGTCGAGCAGCGAGCCCTGCCACACGTAGTCCTGGTCGTCCTCCTTCGCGACCTCGCCCTTGCCGCGCGACGTGTCATAGATGCGCACGGTCACCGACCCGGCGTCCTTCAGGTCGTCAACGCGCAGGAAGGGGAAGTTGCCATGCAGCGCCGTACCGCCTGGGACCTCGGCCACGGTCGGCGGGAGCTCGGGGGCGCGCGCCCCCGACCCACTCACGGTCGGGATCGGTCCCGCCGTCTCGATTCCGGCTATCGCGCTGGCCCGCGGGGCCTCGTCAGCGGACGCGACCCCGGCCGCCGCACGCGGCGCGCCTTGCGCTGATTGGCCCGACGCGAGAACGGCCAGCGCCGCAGCAACAGCGACGACCGAAGCCCCGGGCAGCCTTCCTCGCATCATGACTGTGCAGCTGCTGTCAGCAGCCGCTGAACGACTTGACCTGCCCCGAAATCCGGATGTCCCAGGTGAAGTCGGCCCCCACCGCCGGCACATTCTTCGTCGAGTTGTCCTGGACCGTGAGTTCCTTGTCCTGGAGGCACGAGGTGAGCGGCTTCGACTCGAAGGTCACGGTCGGTGTGTTGCGCACCTTCTTGCCGTCCTTGTCGGTGATGAAGTCGTCGTACACGCGCTTCCACATGTTGCTCTTGTCCTCGGGCAACGGCCAGATGGTCGGCACCTTGCCCTCAAGGCAGTGGGCACCAGCCGTGTCGTTGTTTCGGCCGATCCCGAAGCCCGCGTCGTCGTACCAGATCTTGGCCGTGCAGCTGCCACCGTCATCGAAGTTCGAGATGACATAGTTGAACGTCATCTTGATCTGAGGCCGCGGGAGCTCTCGGCCGTTCTTGTCCACCGGCCAGGTCCAACTCCCATCCGTGTCAGCAGTCAGGATGAAGGACATCTCCTGCGCCCCCATGGGCGTGCCATAGCCACCGACGGTGAAGGGGGTATTCGTGCCCGGGACCGTGAAGGGCGACACCTGCGTCATGTCCTGGGATGAGAACTTCTCCTTGATACCGCTGAAGTCGACCGTGGCACCCTGGCCATCGACGTACTGCGGCCATGCCCCGGTGATGTCACCGTCGGTGATACGCCATGCGATCGGCTTCAGCATCGCCACACCGGTGGGTGACCAGGAGGCCGGGATGTTGATGGTCGCGTTGGACGTGAGGGAGGCACGCATCGCCGAGGCGTACACGTGGTTTTGGAACGCCCACGCTCGATCCCACAGCGGGTAGATCTCCTGCCAGCACTCGACCAGGGGATTTCCGTCCACCGAGCAGGATCGGGGGTAGGTCCCCTGATCGTTCCGGGCCTCCAGGCCGCCGCGCTTGGAGATGGAGTAGCGCGTGGTCAGCTTGAAGTTGGCGAGGTTGAGGTCGCGGCACTCCGGTGCCCGCCCAGCTTTCGGGTCCTCACGATCGGTGGCATTGTCACCGAAGAACCCGCTGCCTTGGCTGACCATGTCCCATCGTGAGTCGCCGTTGGGCTGAGCGGCGGTGCTCGTGCGGTTTTCGGGTACGCCGCGGCAGGTCCACGAGTAGTTGCCGGTGGGCCCGTCGTAGTCGGTCTGGCGCGCGTGACCCCACCATTGCGCACGTGCAGGACCTGCCGGATTGTTGGTCTTGTTACGCAATCCGCCGTCGTACCGCCATGCACGCACATTCGGGTCGTTCACCAGACCCTGGCCCACGACGAAGGGCGGATTGGTGTTGCAGCCGTAGTTGGGACCGTCCCAGAAGTTGTCTGATTCGTAGTAGCTGCCGCGGATGATCTTCTTGGACACGCCGGTCGTGATCTTCTCCATGTAGGGAGTGCGCTGACCGACCGCGACCCCGGGGGCATTGCCATCGACGAGGGTGCCCTTCTTGGCCGTGGCGTCGTAGGAGTAGCGGCTCATGCCGACGTCCTTGGGCAGGCGATTGACCAGGGCCTGGATGGCCCAGCCGCGCCAGATCGACGTGTCGCCCGCGTAGTAGCCGATCCAGCAGCCGGTGCGGTCGTCGACGTCTCCG
>CAINGG010000346.1 GCA_903848435.1 uncultured Actinomycetes bacterium
GACGACCCCCGCACCGACGCCGACGCCGACCCCGACGACCCCCGCACCGACGCCGACGACACCCACGCCCACTCCCACGCCGGTTCCGGTGGGTGACCAGAAGGTCGTGGCGTACTACACCAGCTGGTCGACGTACGGTCGCAACTACCAGGTGTCGCAGATCCCGGCGGCCAAGATCACTCACATCAACTACGCCTTCGCCAACATCTCCAATGGCCAGTGCGTGCTGGGTGACTCCTACGCCGACACCGACAAGTTCTTCCCCGGCGACTCCTGGGACAACGGCGTCCTGCGCGGCAATTTCAACCAGTTGATCAAGCTCAAGGCGCAGTATCCGCACCTGAAGACCCTGATTTCGGTCGGCGGGTGGACCTGGTCAAGCCAGTTCTCCGGGATCGCGGCCGATCCGGCCAAGCGTGCGGTCTTCGTGAAGTCCTGCGCGGACTTCATGGAGAAGTACGGCTTCGATGGCGTCGATATCGACTGGGAATACCCGGTCTCCGGTGGCCTGCAGCCGGGTGTCGCTGCCGACAAGGGCAACTACACGACGCTCATGAAGGAGTTCCGCACCGAGCTGGACAAGCGCGAGGCCGAGGATAGGCGCGACTACCTTCTGACGATCGCCGCGCCCGCGGGACCGACGACGTTGCAGAACCTCGAGATCAACAAGCTCGCGGCCACGCTCGACTGGATCAACCTCATGTCCTACGACTACTACGGCGCATGGGATAAGCCGACCGGTCACAACGCCCCGCTCTACCGCTCGACGTTCGACAAGGGCCCGGCCGGGTTCGATATCGATGCGTCGGTCCGCGCCTATCTCGCGACCGGCATGCCGGCGAGCAAGCTCGTGCTGGGCGCGCCGCTCTACGGTCGCGGCTGGAACGGCGTGACCCCGGGCGCCAGCGGCACCGGGCTGTACTCCACCGGCACCGGTCCGTCCACGGGCACGTGGGAGGACGGCGTCCTGGACTACGACGACATCGTCAAGAACTACCTGCCCAGGATGACCCAGTACCGCGACGCCCAGTCGCAGGTCCCCTACCTGTGGGATCCCGCCAAGGGCGTGTTCATCTCCTACGACGACGCCACGTCCATGAAGGCCAAGGCGCGCTATCTGCGCAGCAAGGGCCTCGGCGGCGTCATGCTGTGGGAACTGAGCAGCGATCGGGGCGGCGTCCTCATCGACGCGCTCAACTCCGAACTCAGGTAGCAACTCCCGACGAGCCCCCGTACGCCCCGCGCGTGCGGGGGCTCGTTCTTTGGGCTGAATGTGCACCTCATCGTGCGATTCAGCCCAAAGAACGGCGCATCCGGTGCGCACTGTCAACCGTGCACGGTGCGTGCACGGTTGATGCTCCGGCCGCGCTATCAGACCCCCATCCCCCGAATAGTGGATGAACTCGGTCCCACAGAAGACCGGGCCCAATCACGGAGGTCTCATGCGCACCCCGCGCCGCCTTACCGCTCTGCTCGCTTCCTTCGCCACCGTCGGCGCCACCCTGGCCGGCGCCATCGCCCTCGCTCCCAGCGCCCAGGCGCACGGCTCGCTGTCGCTGCCGTCCTCACGCGTCTGGGAGTGCTTCTACGGCGATCGCTCCGCCCCCATGTGCGCCGCCGCCTGGCAGGCCAATGCCCAGGCGCTCTACGACTGGACCGAGGTGAACCAGCCGCAGGCCAACGGCAACCACCAGGCGCTGGTGCCGGACGGCCAGCTCTGCAGCGCGGGCCGGAGCAAGTACGCCGCCTTCGATACGCCGTCCACCCAGTGGAAGGCCACGACACTCAATCCGGACGCTGACGGCAAGTACACGCTCACCTGGGAGTCCACCGCTCCCCACGCCACGCGCTACTTCCGCATCTACGTCACCAAGCCCGGCTTCGATGTCACGAAGCCGCTGAAGTGGTCCGACCTCGAGCTCATCCACGACACGGGCTTCCGCCCGCTTGAGGCGAAGACGACGATGCGCGTCGACATGCCCGCGCGCCAGGGCCGTCACATCCTCTACACCGTGTGGCAGCGCAGCGACTCCCCCGAGGCGTTCTACTCCTGCTCGGACGTCGTCCTGAATTCCAGCGGCACGGTCACGCCCACCCCGACACCGACTCCCACTCCCACGCCGACGACCCCCGCCACGGATGTCGCGTACCCGCTGGTCACCCAGGGCAATCGCATCGTCGACTCCAAGGGCAAGACGGTGATCTGGCAGGGCGTCAACTGGTTCGGCCTCGAGACGTCCAACCAGGCTCCGCACGGCCTGTGGAGCCGCGACTACAAGGACATGCTGAAGCAGATCGACGATCTCGGCTTCAACACGATCCGAATCCCGTTCTCACTGCAGGCCATGCGCTCGAACACGACGACCGGCATCGACTACGCCGGGGGCCGCAATGCTGCTCTGGAGGGCAAGACGCCGCTGCAGGTCATGGACGCGGTCATCGACGAGGCGGGTCGCCTCGGCCTCATGGTCA
>CAINGG010000347.1 GCA_903848435.1 uncultured Actinomycetes bacterium
CCGGCGGAAAGACGGATTCGGCGACCCGAAAATCGCGTCCATGATGTTTCGGGAGATGGAAGGACGGCTTTCCGCGATCGAGAAAGTCGGACTCGGGTACCTCGAACTTTCCCGGGGCGCCGATACGCTCTCCGGCGGCGAGGCGCAGCGCATCCGCCTCGCCACGCAGATCGGATCGCGGCTTGTCGGGGTGCTCTACATCCTCGACGAGCCATCCATCGGGCTCCATCAGCGCGACAATGCGCGACTGATCGCCACCCTGTTGCGGCTCCGCGACCTGGGGAACACGGTGCTGGTGGTGGAGCACGACGAGGAGACGATCCGCACCGCCGACTGGATCGTCGACATCGGTCCAGGAGCTGGCGAGCACGGAGGGAACGTCGTGGTGAACGGCACGCTGAAGGCGCTCACCGATGCAAAGGCTTCCACGACAGGCGCGTTCATCCGAGGCGATCGCGCCGTGAAGGTTCCGACCACACGTCGGAAGGGGAGCGGGAAGAGCATCGTGGTGCGGGGAGCGCGCGAGCACAACCTCAAGGGGCTCGACGTCGAGTTTCCACTCGGGCGCTTCATCGCGGTCACCGGAGTCTCTGGGAGCGGGAAGAGCACGTTGGTGACGGACATCTTGCAGAAGGCGATCGCTCGAAAGCTGCACGGGTCGAAAGAGCGGCCGGGGGCTCACGACCGTGTCACCGGCCTGGATCAGATCGACAAGGCCATCGAGATCGATCAGAGCCCGATCGGACGCACGCCACGTTCCAACCCCGCCACGTACGTCGGCCTCTTCACGCCGATTCGCGAACTGTTCGCGGCAACGCAGGAGGCACGACTTCGGGGCTACTCTGCTGGCCGTTTCTCCTTCAACGTGAAGGGCGGCCGTTGCGAGACCTGCGCGGGCGACGGCATCCTCCAGATCGAAATGCAGTTCCTTCCCGACGTCTATGTCCCGTGCGAAACCTGCCGAGGAAAGCGCTACAACCGTGAAGCGCTCGACGTCACCTGGAAGGGCATGACGATCGCCGATGTGCTCGAGCTTCAGGTTCAAGACGCGCTGGAGCGCTTCGACGCGATCCCCGCCATCCGCAATCGGCTGAAGACGTTGGTCGAGGTGGGCCTCGGCTATCTGAGGCTCGGCCAGCCGGCGACGACGCTCTCTGGTGGCGAAGCGCAGCGCATCAAGCTCGCCACCGAGCTTGCGCGTCGCTCCACCGGGCGGACGGTCTACATCCTCGACGAGCCAACCACCGGCCTACATTTTGCCGATGTCGAGCGGCTCCTCGACGTTCTGCACCGACTCGTGGATGGCGGAAACAGTGTCATCGTCATCGAGCACAACCTTGATGTGATCAAGACAGCCGACTGGGTGATCGACCTTGGGCCGGAGGGCGGAGATCGAGGGGGCGAGTTGATCGCCGAGGGGACGCCAGAGCAGGTGGCGAAAACCAAGGCGAGCCACACGGGTCGCTACCTTGCGTTGGCGCTGCGCGGTGAACCGATCCGGTCGCTGGAGTAGCCATGGCCGAGGCTGAGATCCCTCGACACGCCGACGAACAGCTGGACCAGGCGGGACTGCAGGCGGCCCTCCTCGTGGAGAAGGTGATGCGTGCGCTCCCGACCGAACCGCTTCGAGTGAGGTTCGCCTCGCTGGCGAGACACGCCGCGCAGCTGCGGGACGCCAGCGGCGACACGCTGCGGAAGAGCGCTGTCGCAACGCGTGCCGCGCTCGGCCCGGGTGACGGGCTCGCAGATTACGTGGAGCCGCGCCTCGCCGCGGCACTTC
>CAINGG010000348.1 GCA_903848435.1 uncultured Actinomycetes bacterium
CGAGCGGATCGTCGTCCAGGATTCGAGGCCGCCGAGCCGTCGGGCGAGGAGTATCCAGGAGAGCACGAACGTCGCCCAGAAACCACACACGTAGCCGAACGCGAGCGCGGCGATCTGCGCGCCACCGGTGACCGAGTAGAAGACCGGGATCGCCACACCGAGGGCGACGACGTTCATCACCACGCTCACGATGAAGGGCGTGCGGGTGTCCTCGATGGCGTAGAAGCCCCGGAAGAGGACGTAGAAGAGAGTGAAGGGCAGGAGTCCGAGCATGAAGATGCTCGTGATCGCACCGGTCAACTCCGCCTGCTGGGGCGTGGCCGCGCCGTAGCCGAAGAGCAGCCGCGCGACATTGGGGCCAATCACCATGAGCACGACGGCGATGGGGACGATGAGGGCTGCGACCAGTCGCATCGCGCCAGCGACGTCGGCGCCCACCTGGCGCAGGCGACCTTCATGCGCCACCCGGCTGAGTGCCGGCAGCAGCGCGGTGACGATCGACACCGTGATAACACTGTGCGGCAGCATGAAGATCAGGTGCGCCTTCTGATACGTCGTGAGTCCTGCCGCCGTCATTCCTGCATCGGCCGCATTGACGTTGGCCAGCGTGGCCAGTCGAGTGATCGCGATATAGCCGGCCTGGTTGACCACGACGAGCAGCAGCGTCCACACGGCCAGGTGGCCCGCCTTGCCGAGCCCGGTGCCCTTCCAATCGAAGCGCGGCCGCCAGCGGTAGCCGGCACGCATCAGGAACGGGATGAGAATGAGCGCCTGCAGCGCCACACCCAGCGTGGTGCCAATGCCGAGGATGGCGACCTGGTCGCTGGTCAGATTGCCGTCTGCCGCAGCGGCTGTGCCCGCAATCGACAGGAAGAGCACGAATGTCGCGATGGCGATGATGTTGTTGAGGATTGGGGCAAACATCGGTGCGCCGAATCTGCCGCGCGAGTTCAGCACCTGACTGAAGAGGGCGTAGACGCCGTAGAAGAAGATCTGCGGTAGGCACAGTCGGGCGAAGGCAGCTGCGAGTTCGCGTTGCGACTCGCCGTAGGCGGATGTCGCATAGAGGTCGACCAGGAGCGGCGCCGCGATGACGGCGGCCACCGAGAAGAGCAGCAGCACAAGCCCCGACAGCGTGATGAGCCGATCGGCGTACGCCGCCCCGCTATCCGAGTCGTCCTTCATGTGGCGCACGAGCTGCGGGATGAATACTGCGTTGAGTGCGCCACCGATGATCAGGACATAGAGGACGTTGGGCATCGTGTTGCCCAGCGAGTAGGCGTCGGACACGAGGTAGAAGCCGAGCGCTGCTGTCATGGCAACGTCGCGAAGCACACCGGTCACGCGCGAGATCACGGTGCCGGTGGCCATGACGGCACTCGAGCCGATGAGGCCGCGGGTGCTTGCCCGCGTCTCCTCGTCGCTCACCGCCGAGTTGTCCGCAGCGGACAACGTCGTGTCGGTCGGGAGCGTGGGCTCGAGCGCGGGCTCCCACTCGCTCTCTGCCGGGCCCTGGGGCACTCCGACGGCGGCAGGATCGACAGGACGGTCGCTCATGCGGGCGCCTTCGACCGGCGTGAACGCGCCCTGCGGACGATGTCGAAGACCACGAGGAGCACGAGGATCACCGCTGCCGCCACGGCGAACCACAGGGCGGCGCGCGCGTAGGCGGTCGTGCGCAGTTCGACGCTCACGGGCTCGCCGTAGGCCCGGCCCTCCGCATCGATCAGTTGGACCGTGACGGGCAGCGGCTCGCTTCCGACGATGCGTACGTCGACCTCGAGGCTCGCCTTGCGGCCCGGCTCGATGCGGATGCCCGACACGGGTGCGGCATCGAGGCGTGCGGTGGGGTTGCCTTGCAATGAGACACCGATCACCACGGGCTGGTCAAAGTCATTGGCGACAGTGACGGGCACCAGGCCACGATCCCCGCTGAGGGTGATGGCGTCGCGCGGGACGACATAGAGCTGGCCGATGTCGGCATCGATGGCCTCCTGCGTGACCTCCACCAAGGAAGCACCCGCCTGAGGTCGGGTCCGCCAGGCACTGGACTCTGCACGTAGCAGTGCGGCGTTCACCGGCGTTGTGAGCGGCAGTGCGTTGCTCACGACACCGCGCAGTGAGTCGAGGGCAGTGGTGGCCTTGACGATGCTTTGCAGGTAGGCGGAGCTGAGTTCGCGGCCCTTGGAC
>CAINGG010000349.1 GCA_903848435.1 uncultured Actinomycetes bacterium
GAGACCTTGACGGGGAAGCGCTTGATGCCGTTGACGAAGTTGGACCGCAAGCGCTCGACCGGGCCAGTGCGCTCCACGACATCGACCCGCGACAGCAGGTCCTCGAACATGATCGTGATCTCCAGGCGCGCCAGGGAGTTGCCCAGGCACATGTGCGGGCCGCCGCGCCCGAACGCCATGTGCTCATTCGGTCGACGCGTCACGTCGAAGCGGTAGGGATCGGGGAAGACGCGCTCATCACGGTTGCCGGAGGCGAACCACATCACGACCTTGTCGTCAGCCTTGATCTGCTTGCCCTGCATCTCCAGGTCGCGGGTCGCCGTACGCCGGAAGTGATACACCGGGCTGGCGTAGCGCAGGAACTCCTCGACCGCCCACGGGATCAGCGACGGATCCTCCTGCAGCTGGCGCATCGCGTCGGGATTGTCGATGAGGTTGTTCATCGTGTGGCTGATCGTGTGGCGCGTCGTCTCATTGCCGGCGACGACGAGCAGCAGGAAGTACGCGTGGAAGTCCTCGTCGCTGAGCGGCTTGCCGTCCATCGGGACGCCATTCACCAACGTGGAGACGAGGTCATGGCCGTCGCGCCCGATCCGCTGGCGCTTGAGCTCGTCGCCGTAGGCCCACACCTCGAGGGCGGCCGGCGAGCGGAAGGGCAGCATGCGGTACTTCTCCGACTCGGGGTCGGAGGCAAGCACGTCGGCGTGCTCGGGGTCGGTGTTGCCGACCATGCGGTTGCCCCACCAGATCAGCTTGGGGATGTCGATGTCGGGTACGTCGAGCATGCGCGCGAGCACCCGGATCGGGAAGTCGGCGGCCACGTCTTCGACGAAGTCGAACTCGTCCTTGGCGAAGGCCGCGTCGAGTGTGGATGCGGTGAGGCCGCGCAGGAAGGTCTCGTAGCCGGCAAGTGCGCGCGGCGTGAATTCGCCCTGCATGAGCTTGCGCAGTGCGCGGTGACGTTCACCGTCGGTCTCGAGCATCGACTTGCGCACGCGCAGTTGCTCGTCGTCCAGTTCCTCGAGGTTGACCGCGCCGCGCTCGGAGGAGAACGCCTCGGTGTCGCGGAGCACCTCGACGATGTCGTGGTAGCGGGTGACCGACCAGAAGCCCCTATTGCCGTCGGGCTCGTCGTCCCAGTGCACGGGATCCTCGTTGCGCAGTGCGTCGAAGGTGGCCCACGGGGGTCCGGCCTCGAACAGGTCGAGATCGGCCAGGGTGATGTCGTTCTTCACGGACATGGACGCCTCCTCCCCGCCGGACCCGATCGTTTGGGCCCGAACCATCTCGGATAGTGCCAGATGTTTGGGCCCGAACGGAAGTGAATGCCACACTTCCGGCATGGCCGGCCCGCACACCCTCGCCGAGACCGAGCGCCAGGTCGAGGCCCGCCTCGGGGGCCTCACGCTCGACTTCGAGGCGATGGCCGTGGTCTCCAACCTCTTCCGGGCCGCCAACGCCGTCCGCAACCACCTCGAGCGCAGCGTCCTGGCTCCGGCCGACCTCACCTGGACGGCGTTCGTCGTGCTCTGGGTTGTCTGGATCTGGGGGCGGGTCGAGACCCGCACCATCGCGGCCGAGGGCGGCTTCTCCAAGGCCACCCTCTCCGGCGTCCTCACCACCCTGGAAGGTCGCGGGCTCGTGGAGCGCACCCGCAGCGAGAGTGACGGCAGGCTCGTCGATGTCAGCTTGACGCCCGAGGGCGAGAAGCTCATGCGCGGGCTCTTCCCGAAGTTCAATGCGGAGGAGCGCGCGATCACACAGCATGTCGACGATCTCGGCAGTGCCGCCGCGATGCTGCGCGCGCTCACCCAAGCCACTGAGTAGCGCCGTTCTCCGGGCGGATTGCTTCACCGGGTGACGCTTTCCGCCCGGAGAATCAGCTCACGCATGCAGGCGCATACGCACGGCGGCATCTATCGCCGCCAGCACCTCGTCTGGCCGCTGCGTCATCTGCTCCCAGGTGAAGCGCAGC
>CAINGG010000350.1 GCA_903848435.1 uncultured Actinomycetes bacterium
GATATCGAGGCGCTACGTTCGGACACTCCCGGCTGCGCCAACGTCGTACACCTCAACAACGCGGGCTCAGCGCTCCCGCCCCGCATCGTCACCGACACGGTCGTTGCCCATCTGCATCGCGAAGAGGAGATCGGGGGCTACGAGGCGCACGCCGAGGCGGCGGATCGTGTGGCTGCGGTCTACGACTCCGTTGGACGCCTGGTCAATGCGCCGCGGGACCGCGTGGCATTGGTCGAGTCCGCCACCGCCGCCTGGGATCGCGGGCTGGCGGCCATTGCGTTCAGCGAGGACTTCGAACCGGGAGATCGCTTCCTGGTCTCCGCTGCCGAGTACGCCTCCAATGTCATCCCGCTCCTGCAGTTGGCGGAGCGCACGGGTGCCCGCGTGGAGTTCATTCCCGACGGCCCTGTCGGCACGGTGGACGTCGAAGCACTCGGTGCGATGCTCGACGAGCGTGTGCGCATCATCGCCATCACCCACGCCCCGAGCCAGAACGGCCTGCTCAACGACGTGGTCGGCATCGGCGACATGCTGCGCATCAATGGCTCGCCCGCCTGGTACATCGTTGATGCTTGCCAGTCGGCCGGTCAGATACCCCTCGACATGGGCCGCATCGGATGCGACGTCCTGTCCGCCACCGGGCGCAAGTTTCTGCGTGGGCCGCGCGGCACGGGATTTATGGTCGTGTCGCAGCGGCTGCTTGATGACGTCGAGCCGTTTCCGCTGGACCTGCACGGAGCCACGTGGGTCACCGAGCAGGAGTACGCCGTGCAGTCGGGCGCTCGGCGATTCGAGTCATGGGAGAAGTCCTACGCGGCGCTGCTCGGGCTCGGGGCCGCTGTCGACTATGCGCTGGACTGCGGAATCGATGAGCTTCGCGAGCGGATAGACGTACTCGCACAGGGTTTGCGTGCCCGGCTCGACGAGATCCCCGGCGTCCAGGTGCGCGACCGCGGCGTCGAGCGCACCGGCATCGTGACCATCTCCGCGCCGGATCCCGCGGCGATCGTGGCGGGCCTGCGAGCCGAGGGCATCAACACGAGCTTCTCGCCGCCGGACTACGCCCGCCACGACTTCGCCCGGCACGGCATCACCGGACTAGTGCGGCTCAGCCCCCACGCCTACAACACCGAAGCCGAACTCAGCCGCACCACCGACGCCCTCTCCCGTCTTTGTTACCTCAGTGGTGGGATAGCCGATCCCTAACCCACCACCGGGGTAACTGGGATGAGTGGGGGCGGCCAGGTGCTGTGGACAGTGGCCCCCGAAGGTCCGCATCCGCGGCCACGATGAGGCCATGCCTCGATCTCCCCGCCAGGAAACCCGCACCACTCAGCACAGCCTGCTGTCCGCGTTTGGTCACCATCCCTACACCTTGCCGATGGTGATGGGTGCCGGCTTCAGCCGCGAGCAACTCAGATCGGCTCTCCGGCACGGCTACGTCACACGAGTTGGCCGCGGTCTCTATGTGAATTCACCGTCAGCAGCCCTTGGCATCCCCACGTCCGTCTCTCGGGCGATCGTGGCGACAGCTCCATTGAAAGTCTCATCAGCCGTCATCTGCGGGCGCCTAGCCGGCGAACTGCATTCGCTCCCCTTTGTGACGCCTCGGGGCAGGCCGGATGAGATTGCGGTCTCGGAGATCATGATTCTCGATTCAGCGAACCACCGCTGCGGTCACCGGGCTCCTGACGCAGTCGTTCGCCGCGTCCAGCATCTGCCACCAGACACGACCGAGATCCACGGAGTGACTGTCACTTCCCTACTCCATACGGCCATAGACCTGGTCCGCATGGGCACACGCCACGCGTCCTCATCACGTGCTCGAGCGCTGCCTCTACCAGAGGCCCTCGTAGTACTCGACGCTGCGACC
>CAINGG010000351.1 GCA_903848435.1 uncultured Actinomycetes bacterium
ACCTCGAAGGCGACGCGCGTGCGGGTCGACGTCTTGCCGAAGATCAGGGCGATGACCTTGCCCTCAAGGCGACGCTGCTCCCGGCCAGCCCGGCGCTCGGCCTTGAGGTCGGCTGCGAGCGAGACGAGCGCGTCGAACTCGGCGCTCGAGAGGTCGAGCTCCTTGAGGAGGTCGCGGCCGGTGAGGTTCACCGGTAGAGGCTAGCGGTGTGAGTTCAGGCGGTGACGCGGAGCATGGCGGTGGCCGCATCGATCTCATCGGCAGCCATGCGGGCCCCCTCGCCACGACGGCGCGGGTACTCGGCCAGGTCGATGCGCGCGTAGATGGTCTCGCGCTCTTCCTCGGTCAGGCCACCCCAGACGCCGTAGGGCTCGCGAGCCCGCACGGCGTAGTCGGCACACTCGATACGCACCGGGCAGGAGGCGCAGATGGCCTTGGCGGCACGGTCACGATTGCGACGGGCGGAACCGCGCTCGTTTTGCGGGTGGAAGAAGAGGGTCGGATCGGCGGAGCGGCATGAACCGCGCTCTTGCCAATCCCAAATGGCGTCGACGGGAACCTGGGCGAGGGGCTGCTGGGGCATGCCACAACGGTAAGTCCGTTGCAGCGCAGGCCTCATCGGCCAACACGGCCGACCTGACTCAGCCGAAAGTATGAGTCGAGTCACTTGACAGGGGTCGGTCCCCTGAGGGATTCCTCATGGGCGACGATGGGGGAGTGGAGGCCATCGATCCCGAGGGCACCCCGGTGGTGGGCGGTCCATCGCTCGACCCGATGCCGGGCCGCCTGCTGGTGGCTGCGCCGATCCTGGGCGATCCCTTCCATCACTCGGTCGTACTCATCCTCGAGCATGACGAGTCGGGCACCCTCGGTGTCGTTCTGAATCAGCCGACGACCCTCGACGTCGGGACGGTGCTGCCCGCTTGGCGCGATCACCTCACCGGTGCGCCGACCCTCTTCCAGGGTGGGCCCGTGGCGCTCGACAGCGCTTTGGGTCTGGCAGCCGCGCCGGGCGTCGGTGAGCCTCCCGGGTTTCGTCGCGTCAGCGGGCCGCTCGGGATCATCGACCTCGACACCCCACCCGATGAGCTCGCACCGCAACTCAACGCCCTGCGGATCTTTGCTGGCTACGCCGGCTGGTCGCCGGACCAACTCGACGGTGAGCTCGAGGAAGGCGCGTGGGCGGTGGTCGACGTCGGCGATCCGGTGCTCGATGCCTTCCTGTCGGACCGCGATGACCTGTGGCGGGCCGTCCTCACCCGGCAGGGCGGCACGTTGCCCTGGTGGGTCAACTGCCCGCAGGACCCCTCGGTCAACTGACCGCCCCTAGGATGCGGGTCATGACGACCCCGCTCGACTCGCCGTCGCTGGAGGGAACCACCCTCACCGAGGAGCGCCTCGCCTCGACCGACGACGGCGACCACGAGCGCTTCGCCCACTACGTGCAGAAGGACAAGATCGTCGAGAGTGCCGTCACGGGGACGCCGGTCAAGGCCCTCTGCGGCAAGAAGTGGGTCCCCGGCCGGGATCCGTCGAAGTTCCCCGTGTGCCCGGAGTGCCAGGAGATCTACAACGGCCTTCGGCCGGGCAAGCCGCGTGACCCGGACGGCGACTCCTGAGCCTGTTCTCCCCCCAGTACCGCGCCGCCACCATCGGTGTTGTCGCGGCGATGACGCTCTTTGCGTTCGAGGGCATGGCCGTCGCCACGGTGATGCCCGTGGTCGCCATCGAATTCGATGGGTTGGGCCTGTATGCCTGGGCCTTCAATGCCTATGTCGCATGTTCGCTCGTGGGCATGGTCATTTCGGGTACGTGGTGCGATCGGGATGGTCCACGTCGGGCGATGTGGGCCGGACTCGTGGTGTTCGCAGGCGGTGCGGTCGTCGCAGGAGTCGCCTGGTCGATGCCGGTGCTGATCGCTGCTCGCGGGCTACAGGGACTTGGTGGTGGTGCACTGATTGTCGCGACGTACGTGCTCATCGCCCGCGCCTTTCCGGAGGACCTGCGTCCCAAGGCATTCTCACTGCTCGCGGCGTCATGGGTGGTGCCCGCGATCGTCGGGCCGCTGATTGCCGGGTGGCTCACCGAGTCGCTGTCCTGGCGCTATGCCTTCTGGCTCGTCCCCCTGGTCCTCCTCCTGCCCGCGGTGCTCCTGCGCAGGATCCTGCGCGAGCACGACGGCGGTACCGGTGAGCGCGGTCGCAGCGGCCGGGCGCTCCCGGCACTCGTGACGGCGGTAGGCCTCACCCTGGCGATGGCGGCCTTCGTGCGACCGGCGGGACTGCCGCTGTGGGCTGATGTCGCCGGGCTCGCGATCGGACTGGGCATGCTGGTCTTCGGCGTTCGGCGACTCCTGCCGCAGGGCTCACTGCGATTGCGCCGAGGGCTGCCGACCACGGTGCTCATGCGCGGCATCCTCGCTGGCGCGTTCTTTGGCGCTGAGGCGTTCATCCCTCTCGCCTTGGTCGAGCAGCGCGGTTACACCGTGACGCTCGCCGGGCTCGTGCTCAGCGTGTCGGCCCTCGGCTGGTGGGTCGGGTCCTACTCCCAAAGCCGGATTCCGGAGTCGACGGACCGGGCTGCGACCGTGCGGCTCGGCGCCCTCATCGTCGCGGGCGGTATCGCATCCTTGCCGCTGTGCTTGGTGCCGAGCATTCCGGCCGCTGTCTGCGCCGTCTCCTACTTCGTTGCCTCTGTTGGCATGGGCCTGTGCTTCCCGTCGATAGCGGTGCAGACATTGCGCCTTTCCCCTGACGCCGAGCAGGGTGCCAACTCCGCGTCGCTGCAGATCTCGGATGCGATCTTGAGCTCCCTGGCGCTCGGGGTGCTCGGTGCCATTCACGCGGCCGCCGTCGCCAGCGGCGGTGCCACCGTCACCACCTACGACGTGATGTGGTGGCTGTCGGCCGTGGTCGCCCTGGTGGGCTCCTTGGTGGCGGTGCGGATGAGGCCTGCCCGCGCACCTGCGCCCCAGGCTGCCTGACGTGAGTGGCAGTATGTCGGGAGACGTTCATCCCTAGGAGATCTCATGCACCGTCGTGCCCTCGCCCTCACCGCCGTCGCCGCCTCCGCACTGCTCCTGGCCGCCTGCGCCCAGGAGACCTCGGGCGGCGGGTCCTCATCCGCACCCGCTCCCGCGTCGTCGTCCGCGGCCCCCGCCCCGGAGTCGTCGTCGGCCGAGCCCGCTCCGTCTCCCACCGAGGCACCCGATGAGTGTGCGAAGGAGAACCTCGCGACGGTCGTGCCCGGCGTTCTCACCATCGGCACCGACAGCCCGGCCTACCCGCCCTACTTCGTCGATGACGATCCCGCCAACGGCCAGGGCTTCGAATCCGCCGTCGCGCACTCCATCGCCAACGGCCTGGGCTTCACCCCTGAGGAGATGACGTGGACGGTCGTGCCGTTCAACAAGTCGTACGCCCCCGGCAACAAGGACTTCGACTTCGACATCAATCAGATCTCGATCACGCCTGAGCGCGCAGAGGTCGTGACTTTCTCTGACGGCTACTACACCGTCAATCAGGCGGTCATCGCCCTCGCGGATTCGCCGACCGCCGGCGCCACCTCGCTGACCGAGCTCAAGGATGCCCGCCTGGGCGCCCAGGTCGGCACGACAAGCCTGAAGTACATCGAGGACTTCATTCAGCCCAACACGGACATCTTCGTCTACAACGACACCAACGACGCCAAGTCCGCCCTGAAGAACGGCCAGATCGACGCCATCGTCGTCGACTTGCCCACCGCCTACTACATCACCGCGGTGGAGATCCCCAAGGGCAAGATCGTCGGCCAGTTCCCCGCCCAGGAGGGCGGTGAGCAGTTCGGCATGCTCTTCCAGAAGGACAACCCGCTCGTCGGCTGTGTCAACAAGGTGCTTGCCGAGATGAAGGAGTCCGGCGAGCTCCAGGCGATCCAGGATGAGTGGCTCGCAGGCACCACCGCGCCCTACTTCAAGGAGTGACCGAGCCTGGCGGCGCATCAGTCGCCGCAACCCGTGCGGGGTCGACGCCCTACGTCGACCCCGCACGCGTGCGCTACCGCAAGCGCAAGGCGTGGCGTGATGCCGCGATCGGCATGGTCAGCCTGCTTGTCACCGTTGCCGTCGTCAGCTTCATCGTCGTTCGCACGCCCGGCTGGCCGGCCGTGCAGGAGACGTTCTTCAGCCCTGAGGCGTTCAGCGAGTCATTCCCGGGGTTGCTCGAAGCGTTCTGGCTCAACATCCGCATCTTCCTCATCGCCGAGCCGCTCATCCTCATCGTCGGCCTGTCCGTCGCGCTGATTCGCCGACTGAAGCGCCCGATCTTCCTGCCGCTGCGCATCGTCGCGACCGTGTACGTCGATGTCTTCCGCGGCGTACCCACGCTCCTGGTCATCCTGCTGCTCGGCTTCGGCGTCCCTGCGCTCCAGCTGCAGGGTGCCCCTGATGACGTGCTCGTGTGGGGTGTCGTCGCACTCGTGCTGTCCTACGGCGCCTACGTCGCTGAGGTCTTCCGTGCGGGCATCGACTCGGTGCACCCCAGCCAGCGCATGGCCGCCCGGTCACTGGGTCTTTCGTCGTGGCAGACCAACCGCTACGTCGTGGTCCCCCAGGCCGTGCGCAACGTCACGCCCCCCTTGCTCAACGACTTCATCTCCCTGCAGAAGGACACCGCCCTGGTGTCGGTGCTTGGACCCATCGAAGTGCTGCGCCGGGCACAGATCGACGCCTCCTTTACCTTCAACTACACGCCCTACGTCGTCGCGGCCTGCCTCTTCATTGCCCTGACAATCCCGATGACGAGGTTTGCCGACTGGTTGCAGGCGAGGCAGCGCCGTCGCCGCGGTCCGGGAGCCAACGTATGAGCGTCGTGCGTGTCGAGGAGGTCTGGAAGTCCTTCGGCCAGGAATCGGTGCTGCGTGGCATCGATCTCGAGGTGGGGCTGCACGAAGTCGTCGTGCTCATCGGCGCCAGTGGCTCCGGCAAGTCGACGCTGCTGCGCTGCATCAATGGTCTGGAGACCGTCGATGCCGGTCGCATCATGCTCGATGACGATCTCGACGTGACGGGCTTCCACACCGATCTTGATGCGGTGAGACGGCGCGTGGGCATCGTCTTCCAGTCCTACAA
>CAINGG010000352.1 GCA_903848435.1 uncultured Actinomycetes bacterium
GGAGCGGAGGTAGTCAGCCCCCGCTGAGCCTCCGGTGCCGGTCTTGCGCCCGATAGTGCGCTCCACCATCTTCACGTGGCGGTATCGCCACTCCTGGAGCCCTTCGTCGATGTCGACCAGGCGCTCGCACACCAGCGCGGCAGCGGCGTCACTGCGATGCAGCGCAACCAGCGCTTCCTGCACGGCCGCATTGGCCTCGTAGGGCTGAGAAACGTCGCGGTTCAGGATCTCAGCAGGAATCGGGAAACCTTCGCTGTCGACGTAGACGAGCACCGAGTCCCATAGCGACGGCGCAGCCATGAGCGCTTCGACACGCTCGCGGTCGGCGGGCAGGAGTGGTGCAGCGACGCGCGTATCGCGGCGTCCGAGGATCGCTTCCACCTCGCGGAACTGCGCCGACTGGAAGCCACTCGCTTCGCCGAGACGCTCGCGGAAGGTGAGGAACTGCAAAGGTGTCATTGTCTCGAGAATGTCGATCTGCGCGACGCACGTCTTGAGGATCGTGCGGATGCGACCGAGTAGGGCGAGCGCCTGGCTTGTGTCGCCCGCCTCAAGGGCCCGCTGTGCAGCGGTGAACTCGTGGATGAGTTCCTTGAACCACAACTCGTAGGTCTGGTGAATGATGATGAAGAGCAGCTCATCGTGCTCGGGGCCATCCGACAGGGGCTGCTGCAAAGACAGCAACTCCTCGATCTTCAGGTAGTGCGAGTAGTTGGAGGCGGCCTGGCTCGTCATGGAATGAGCCTAGAGCCGCTGGATGCGCAGTCCTGCGAACCTCGTGAATCCTTGATCAGACGTCACGAGGGTCGCGTCCATGTCGATCGCCGCTGCGGCGAGCAAGCCATCGTGGACGTCACCGCCGGTCATCGGCCGCTGGGTCATCAGCGATTCGAAGGTGGCCCATCGTCCTGCCCCAGCCTCCTGGACGTTCACGACCGACGAACTGCACCACGACGCCAGCGCGCTCATGGCGGCAGCGGGGGTGTCCGGCCGGGTGAAGATCCCCCGATGTGTCACGACTCGTAGGAATCCCACAGCAACCTCAGGCAGCACGATGACGGGTTCAGTGCCCTGCCTTGCGGCGGAGAGGTAGGCGAAGGCAGTTTGGTGCTTAGGTGCGTCAGGACGGAAGGCATTGACCAGGACGTTGACGTCGAGCAGTTGCACGCTCAGGCCTGATCGAGCAGATCGAGCAGCGCGCTCGTGTCATTCAGGTCGACTCCGCTCCGGATGAACTCCTTGGTGAGACCGCCGCCGTGGTGTGAGACCGGCATGGGCGGGATGGGCTCGTCTTGGCGTGTCTGTAGCAGCGTCAGTCGGAGCGACTCCTCGACGACTGACGTCACCGAGGCTCCGCGCAGCGCCGCGTAGGCCTTCACCTGGCGGTAGAGGGTGTCGTCGATGTTGAGGGTCGTGCGCACGCAGGCAGATTAGCAGATATTTAAGGCAGAAATCTGTCTCCATGCCCCACCTGTTGTCTCCCTCCTACAGTTGTTCCATGCGAGCCATCCGCGTTGCCGCCGCCTCGATGGGGGTCCTTCTCCTTCTATCTGCGTGCGGGTCATCCACGGCGCCGGATTCCTCGGTCGAGTCGGCCTCGGGATCGGGCGAGGTGGCCGCCGATGCTGCGGCCTGCCCGTCTGACCCTCCGGCTCGCAAGCCCCTCAAGGACAAGCATTGGTATCCGCTGCGTGACGGCGTGGTCGGTGCCGTCTACAACGAGACGTCCAACACCATCTACGTCGGCTTCCCGGGCCAGGGCATCTGCGGCATCGCCCCGGGCGGTTACGCCCCCTACTCAGTGACCGAGCAGGTCTCCCAATACGACAACTGGGTCTACCCGCTCATCGTGTCCGCGACCGCCGACGGCTACAACGGCGTGTGCGTGGCCGCCGTGGATCCCGATGTCGGCTATCCCGGAGTCCTCATCGTTGGCAAGCCCGCGTGCAGCAACACACTGAGCGCGTCACGCCAGAACGACGACGTCCAGGAACGCATGTCGACGCTGAGCGAAGACGAGAGCGTCGAGCTGCGCAGCGGCAACACCGTCATCGTGGCCACTCGGCTGGAGGATGACGGCGACGTCGCCAAGCAGTGGACCGGCTCTGACACGTGGGCGGTGACCGACTGGGCGCGCATCGACCTGCGGGTCAAGCAGCTGTAGCAGAGGTCTCGGCGGGGACGTAGGTGCGAACGCCGGCCCCCGCCAGGGGTGAGGCGGACCTGTGGGCGCCGCCCTACGCCAGAGGGAGCACGTCGACCCCGAGGGCAGGCTTCATGCGCGAGTCATGCGTGATAACCGCGTCGCAGCCGTGCGCGGCGGCAGTAGCCAGGTGCAGCGCATCGATGAACGGAATGTCCAGAGTGCCGCGCAGCATGGCGGCGTCATCGAAGGTCTCCGGCGTGTGGTCGACGAGGGTCACGAAGCGGGGCTGCCGGAAGAAGTCGCGGGCGCCACGGATGACCATGGGATCGCCCAGGCGGTAGGGCCCCACCATGACCTCGGCAACGGCGGCGTGGCCGGTGAACGCCTGGAATGCGCCAGCCCGAGCGGCCGCGAGTACCGCCGCTGCCGGCTCGCGCAACCGCGGCGTGCCGTCCAGGAAGAAGATGAAGACGTTGGCGTCGATGTAGACGCGCTTGCCCGTCAGGGCATCGAGGGAAGGACTCATCGCTGCCATGCGTCACGGTCGCCCATGACCGACGCTTCGACATCCGCGGCGGTGCGGCCCCAGCCGCCGCGCGCGATTCCCGCATAGGAGTCGAGGGAGCGCGGCGCTGGCCCCTCCGCCGGTGTGAGCGTGATGACGCCGTTGACGATGTCCATGTGGCACAGGCTGCCGGGGCCGATGCCGGCCTCGCTGGCGATGTCCACAGGCACGGTCAGCTGATTGCGCTGCCGGATCCAGACCTCGACCACGGGGAAACGCTATCAGAAATCAGAATATAAACCTGAATTCTGACAGTAGCCACGCGCGGCCGCCAGCGGACGTGCCCCCGGGAAGTGCAAGGATGCCGCGACGGAGGCCCGCAGGCCTCAAGGGCGGAGGCTGCGTGAGCTACCTGGTTCTCGCCCTCGCGAGCGCCGTGCTCTTCGGTGTGTGGAAGTTCGGCCTGGGCATATATCGCGGCCGCATCTCCGTCTTCGCCGTTCTGCTGGTGAGTGCCTCAGCCGCTGCCGTCGTCTACCTGACTGCCGGATTCGCGGAGAGCACCCTTGCCTTCGACGGCGAAGATGTCGTTCGGGGCCTCATCGGCGGCATGCTGAATTGCGCAGGCACGCTGCTCCTTCTGAAGGCCTTCGACCGCGGCAAGATGGGCGTGGTCACCGGTGTGGCGGCCACCTCCGTGCTGGTGCCATTGGCCTACTCGCTCCTCATCGGCCAACGGCCGGAGGCACAGCGGGCACTTGGGGTCGTGGTGATCCTCGCGGGCCTGGCGGCCTTCTACGTGCCGCACATGAGGGCGCCCGTCACGTCGGCGGGCAGCAACCCGCGTCAGGCCATCCTGTTAGCGCTGGCGGCAGCGTTTTTCTGGGGACTTGCCATCGTGGTGATCGACAACGGCTCACGGGTGAGCGTCACCGGCACGCTCGCGGTGTCTCAGGTGCCCCAGGTGATCGTCGCTCTCGCAGTGGTGCTCGCAACCGCGCCCCGCTCATACGCGGGCCTGACCGGACGGTCGACGGCGATACTCGTGGGTGCCGGCCTGTCACTCGGCCTGGCCAACGTCGCCTTCTTCACCGCAGCACAGGAGGGCAGCCTCGGCCTGGTGTCTGTGCTGGCGTCGTTCAGCCCCATGGTCACCGCGCTCCTGGCTCTCGCCGTGCTCAAGGAGCGAATGTCCAAGTCCGACGTGGTCGCTCTCGTCGTCGTCATTGTGGGCGTTGCCCTCGTCGTTGCCTAGGGGTGTTGCCCCAGACTGCGGAGCACATGGTCGGCCACGAGGATGTCGAAGACCGCCAGGCCGTAGTTGAACGAGAACACCACCTGCTCAGCGGTTTCGCGGCCAACGTGCGCGCCCACGACGACCTGGCCGAGTTCGACGTCGGGATCGAGGTCGGGGTAGCAGCCGAGCAGCCCGCTCACCGGATCCGTGATCGGGCGGCGGTCATCGCACGAGACCAGGTCAACGGCCGACAGAACGTCGCAAGGCCATCCGCGGGAGTGGACGTTGAGCACGTTGTGGCCGGGGTGCAGCCACTCCGGGCTCAGGATCGGCTCGGGCAGGTGCGACGTGCAGACGATGACGACGTCGGGATCCCGCACGATCTCCTCATTGCTGTGTGTGGTGACGAGGGTGACGTCGGTCGACGCGGTGTCAGCGAAGAGGGCCTTCAGGCGCTCGGGCTCACGCGATCCGACGAGGATCCGGCTTCCGGGGTAGATGGCGGCGATCGCCTCGATGTGCGCCCGCCCCGTCACTCCGGTGGCGCCGACAATGCCAAAGGTCGGTTGCGGGTTGGCCAGGTGGGCGACGTCGACCATGCTCACCATCGCCGTCCGCATGCTGGTGATCCAAGACGCGTCGAGCACGGTCGAAGGGATTCCCGTCTCGGCATCGCTCATGACGATGATGCCGTTGGTTGACGGCACGCCGATCGCGTCGTTGCCGGGATAGACGCTGATGATCTTCGAGCCCGCTATGTCCTTCGTGGGCAGGTACGCCGGCATCGCGTGCGTGAACGCCCCCGGCCGGGTGTGGATCCCTGCCTTCGGAGGGCACTCGGCCTCGCCGCGCCCGCAGAGGGTGAATCCCTCCACCACCAAGTCGTAGATAGGGCGGACGGGCAGTGCGGCGCCAGCGATCTCCTCGGCGGTTACGAAGCGAACCATGAGGGCGATCCTCGCATTCGCGGTTTTGGTCTGCACAAATCTGGGGAACCTCTCCACTCGGCGCACTACAGTCCGAAGCACGTCGAGCATTCATCACGGGATGGGGGCCCCTCATGAAGCAGAACCACGCGAATGGACACGGCACGTGGCTGACGAGATCAGCGGCCATTGGCCTAGCCGCGGGCTTGGCGGCAGCGATCGGGCTCAGCTCGACGCCAGCGAACGCCGCCCCCGTCTGGGATGGCAGCCGCGCACCCTCGGTCTGGGATGGCGTAGGCGCGCCCCCCTTCTTGAAGACAGCGCCGACGGGCACCAAGCTCGGGGCCCCGGCGAGGAACACCATCTGGCCGTGCCCCCTCGTCATCCCCATCCCCGGCACGGACGACACCGCCACCGTTGGCGAGACCATTGCCACAGAGATCACGCAGGCGCAGACTCCCTGGGTGCAGGACGGCAGGATCATCCTGTCGAAGATCGCCACGGTCCCCGGTGCCGTGAAGATGAAGAGCGTCTTTGAGATCACGGAGACCAAGACCACTCGCCACCTCGCGGGCAACGGAATCCCGAATCATCCGATCGGCACCTTCCCGATCCCCGAGACCTCGGATGCCTATGAGTACTACTCAGCTCTCCCGGCCGAGGGCTACGCCAATGCCGCGGAGATCCCGGTGGCCCCGTACGACCTTCATGCCACTTTGCCGAAGAACCCCAAGATGACGGACGAGCCCAACTGCATCTCGACGCTGATGACCGGCATCGCGCTCACGGGTGCGGCCTGGCATATCGAGGCCGCGCCCGACCTGCAATTCAATATCTATGACCCCAATGCGGCGCTACCCACTGACCGCTGCTGGGGCCACCCCTACGCGACGGAGTACCACTACCACGGCTACTCCTGGAAGTGCATGGAGCAGGGCAAGCCGGGCAAGCA
>CAINGG010000353.1 GCA_903848435.1 uncultured Actinomycetes bacterium
CCCGACGTGATGGCGTAGACGTGGGTGCGCGAGCCGGGCTGGGCGAAGGGGATCTCCTTCTCCTCGCGGCCGCCCCGAAGGGTGGTGCGGAGGTTGGCGCGCTGCGCGTCGTTCATGACATCGAGTTCGACGTCGACGTGCCGCACCCCGGGCACCGATCCGACGGCGATCGTCACGCGCTGGGTGATGGTGTCGCGCATCGGGCAGCCCGAGACCGTGAGGTAGATCGCGACCTTCATCCGGTCGCCGTCGATGTCGACGGACTTGACCATGCCGAGCTCGGTGATGGGCCGGTGGATCTCCGGGTCCTCGACCCGGGCGAGGGCAGCGTCGACCAGGGACCGATCGATGGAGGTCATGCGGTGATGCTAGGCCCCGGCCCGTCCTCCGGCGATTCCTGGCTTTCGCTCAGGGCCTCGGAGATCTCGTCGGCCAGGTCGCGCAGCTCGCTGCGGACGTAGTCGCGGGTGGCGACCTCGCCGAGGGCCATGCGCAGCGCAGCGATCTCGCGCGTGAGGTACTCGGTGTCGGCGATGAGCCGCTCGGTGCTCGCGCGGTCCTCGAGGTACTGCACCCGGTCGCGGTCGGACTGCCGGTTTTGGGCCAGCAGGATGAGGGGTGCGGCGTACGACGCCTGAAGCGACAGCAGCAGGGTCAGGAAGATGAAGGGATAGGGATCGGGCTTGAGGTCCTCGGGGGCGAGGATGTTCCAGAGCAGCCACGCGACGATGACGGCTGTCATCCAGGCGATGAACCGCCAGCTGCCGATGAAGCGCGCGATGCGCTCGCTCAGCCGACCCCACTGCTCGGGATCGTACGTCGGACCGCGCAGGCGGCTGCGATCCAGTGGCTGATCCATGCGCAGCTCGGCGCGGCGGCGGGGGATGGGCGCTTTCATGACGGAGTTCCGGGCTGCTGATAGTCGCGCCAGTCCTCGGGCAGCATGTGGTCGATGAGGTCGTCGACGGTGACAGCGCCGATCAGCCGGTCGTCTTCATCGACCACCGGGAGCGCCACGAGGTTGTAGGTCGCGAAGTAGCGCGCGACGGTCGCGACGTCGGTCTCGGGGCCGATGGGCTCAAGACGGGTGTCGACGACTCCCGAGACGAGCGCGGCAGGGGGCTCGCGCAGTAGGCGCTGGAAGTGGCAGGTGCCCAGGAAGCGTCCCGTGGGGGTGTCCATGGGCGGGCGCACGACGTAGACCTGGGCGGCCAGGGAGGGCGAGAGCTCGGGGTTGCGCACACGCGCCAGGGCCTCGGCCACCGTGGCATCGGGGGGAAGCACGACCGGCTCGGTCGTCATCATGCCGCCCGCGGTGTAGTCGCCGTAGCTGAGCAGGCGGCGAATGTCGTCGGCCTCTTCGGGCTCCATGCGCTCGAGGAGGTCGGCGGCCTGCTCGGGGGGCAGTTCGGAGATGAGGTCGGCGGCGTCGTCGGGGTCCATTTCCTCGAGCACGTCGGCAGCGCGCTCGGCTTCGAGTGACTGCATGATCTCGACCTGCTCGTCCTCGGGGAGTTCCTCGAGCACGTCTGCCAGCCGCTCGTCGTCGAGTTCGCGCACGATGTCGAGTCGACGGACCGGGGTCATCTGCTGGATGGCGTGCGCAAGGTCTGGTGCGCTCAGTCCGTCGAGCGAGGCCAGCAGGCTCGCGGCGCCCTGCTCGCCCGGCGTGACGGACAGGCCCTCGACCGCCGACCAGTCGACGATGCGGGTCTGTCCCTTGCGGCGCAGGCCGTGGCCCTCGCGGATGAAGAGCTGGGTGACGAACCAGTCACGGCTGGCGCGCTGCTCGATGGCAGCATCCACGATGGTCACGCTCGGATGCCCGCTGCGCCCGGGCTCGACAAGGCTCACCCGGCGATCGAGGAGCTCGCCCATGACCAGCGTCTCGCCCGAGCGCTGCTCGAAGCGGCGCAGATTGACGACGCCGTTCACGACGACCTGGCCGCTGTCGATCGTCGACACGCGCGTCATCGGCACGAAGATCCGGCGCCGGCCGACGACCTCGACGACGAGCCCGACGACCCTCGGCGGCTGGGCATCGGCGCGCAGGATGGTGACGACATCGCGCACGCGACCCACCTGCTCGGCGTTGGGGTCGAAGACCTCAGCCCGGGCAAGGCGCGCCACGAAGACTCGAGTAGGGGTCGTCACGCGGCCCAAGGGTACCCCCCTCAGACCAGTGGGTAGGGTCGCCGCATGAGCAGCACGACTCCGGGGCCCGCGCGCACGATGCGCTCGCGTCGTTCCAATCTCGCGGTGCCCGGCTCCAGCCCCAAGATGCTCGACAAGGCCCGTGGCCTGCCGGCTGATCAGGTTTTCATGGACATCGAAGACGCCGTGGCGCCGCTCGCCAAGCCCGAGGCCCGCAAGAACATCGTCGCGGCGCTCAACGAGGGCGGCTACGACGGCAAGGTGCGCGCGGTCCGCGTCAATGACTGGACGACGCAGTGGACCTACGCCGACGTGGTCGAGGTGGTCGAGGGCGCCGGGCCCAACCTGGACTGCATCATGCTGCCCAAGGTGCAGACGGCCGAGCAGGTTGTCGCGCTCGACCTGCTGATCACCCAGATCGAGAAGTCCAACGGTTTCGAGGTCGGGCGGATCGGCATCGAGGCCCAGATCGAGAACGCCATAGGCCTGATCAACGTCGATGCCATTGCCACAGCGTCACCGCGTGTCGAGACCATCATCTTCGGGCCCGCAGACTTCATGGCGAGTATCAACATGAAGTCGCTCGTCGTTGGCGAGCAGCCCCCCGGCTACGACGTCGGCGATGCCTATCACTACATCCTCATGCGGATCCTCATGGCGGCGCGGGCGCACGACAAGCAGGCGATCGATGGCCCCTACCTGCAAATCAAGGATGTCGACGGCTACCGCCGTGTCGCCGGGCGCAGCGCTGCACTCGGCTTCGACGGCAAGTGGGTGCTGCACCCGGGGCAGATCGACGCGGCCAACGAGATCTACAGCCCGCGCCAGGAGGACTACGACAAGGCCGAGCTCATTCTCGACGCCTACGACTACGCCACGTCGTTGCAGGGGGGCGCCAAGGGCGCGGTCATGCTCGGCGACGAGATGATCGACGAGGCCTCACGCAAGATGGCCATCGTGGTGTCCGCCAAGGGCCGTGCGGCCGGCATGACCCGCACGATGACCTTCACCCCGCCGGAGTAGGTCCCGTGGAGCGCTCCGAGGCGGCACGCCTGCTGGGCATCGCGCTTGACGCGACCCCGCGAGAGGTGCGGCGGGCCTTTCGCCTGTGGGCTGCCATGGCGCACCCGGACCACGGCGGCAGCGAGCGGCAGTTCGCCCTCCTGTGCCAGGCCCGGTCGGTGCTGCTGCGACCTCCGCCACCTCCTGAGATCACGACTCCGCCGCGCAAGGCGTGGCGAGATGTCGTCGTTCGCCCCGGCCCGCGGGGTGTGGCACTGCTGACGGGATTGGTGGCCCTGTCGCTCGTGGCCGTGCTCGCGGTGCCGCTCGGTCCGATGCCCTGGTCGCTCGTCGGAGCTGCCCTGGCATCCACGGCGACGTGCATGGTGGCCGGTCGATTGCTCCTGAATCAGCCTGATCACGGGCACGTCATCGTCACGCGCAGCCTCGCGTGGATCGCGGTCACGGCCCTGCAGTGCGCGCTCGCGGCGGCGGTGGGAATTCCGGCTTTCGAGGCGCTGCCCCTCCTCGCGGTCCCCTTCGTCGCCTGCATCTCGCTGGTCAATCCGGGGGCCGGCCTGCGGCGCCCCTCTCGATCTGCCTGGTCGGTGAACGTCCGTTAGCATCGGCGCGACGAGGAGGCACCGATGTCACGCTTGGCTTACACCGAAGGACTCACCGACATACAGGTCGAGATCCTCAAGGCGGTGCGCGACTTCGTCGACAACGAGATCCTGCCCAACGCGACCATGCTCGAGCACAAAGACGAGTACCCCGCCGACATCGTCGAGGGGCTGAAGGATCTCGGCGTCTTCGGCCTGATGATCCCCGAGGAGTACGGCGGGCTCGGAGAGTCGCTGCTCACCTACGCCCTGGTGGTGGAGGAGATCGCGCGCGGCTGGATGAGCGTCTCCGGCGTCATCAACACGCACTTCATTGTCGCCTACATGCTCATGCAGCACGGCACGGAGGAGCAGAAGGCTCACTACCTGCCGCGCATGGCCACGGGAGAGATCCGAGGCGCCTTCAGTATGAGCGAGCCCGGCTGCGGTTCCGATGTGTCGGCGATCCAGTCGCGCGCCGTGCGCGACGGCGACGACTTCATCCTCAACGGCCAGAAGATGTGGCTGACCAATGGCGGCAGCTCCACCCTTGTCGCCGTGCTGGTGCGCACCGATGCCGAGGCACCTGAGGGCGCGTCCGTCTACAAGCGCATGACGACCTTCCTGGTCGACAAGCCGTCGGGATTCGGCGAGGTACGCCCGGGCCTGACGATCCCCGGCAAGATCGAGAAGATGGGCTACAAGGGAGTCGACACCACCGAGCTCGTGATGGAAGACCTTCGGCTTCCGGCATCGGCCATCCTGGGCGGCGAACCGGGCAAGGGCTTTTACCAGATGATGGATGGCGTCGAGGTCGGCCGCGTCAACGTCGCCGCACGCGCGTGCGGGCTTGCCCAGCGCGCCTTCGAGCTCGGCGTGGAATATGCGCAGCAGCGCGTGACGTTCGGCAAGCCCATCGCCGAGCACCAGGCCGTCGCCTTCCGGCTGGCCGACATGGGCACCAAGGTCGAAGCAGCCCACCAGATGATGGTGATGGCCGCCCGCAAGAAGGATTCGGGCGAGCGCAACGACCTCGAGTCAGGCATGGCCAAGCTCCTCGCCAGCGAGTACTGCAAGGAGGTCGTCGAGGACTCCTTCCGTATCCACGGCGGCTACGGCTACTCCAAGGAGTACGAAATCGAGCGTCTCTACCGCGAGGCACCCATGCTCATGATCGGCGAGGGCACGGCCGACATCCAGAAAATGATCATCGCCCGCCGGCTGCTCGAGGAATACAAGACCCGCGGCTAGGCAGCGACGGGAGTGCGGTCGCGCTCTGTGATGCGGCGGATCAGCCAGTCGATGCCCCAGAAGATCGCGCACAGGATGAGCGCGAAGACGACGATGCCGGCGACGTTGGTCAGCACGGCGCCGTAGCCGTAGGTCGCCACATTGAGGAAGCCGTAGGGGTAGGCGTTGATGACCGCACCGCGGATGAGCGCGAAGACGAGCCAGACGATCGGCAGGATCAGGCTCGCCCCGATGATCCGCACGGAGATCCATCCACGGGGCCCCGCGATCAGCCAGACGACGAACGTCAATATCGGCGTCAGCACGTGGAGGAAGAAGGTCGTCCACACCTCCAGTCCCTGGTTCTTCGCCGTGGCCGCGAGGATCGCGTTGTAGATGATTCCGGTGACCACGATCATCAGCACGCTATCGAGCCGGAAGACACGGAACCAGAAACTGTCACGGGACGGTCGGACGAAGAGCATCGTCATGACGATCGCGACGACGATGTTGGACCACAGCGTGAAGTAGGTGAACCAGTCGAAGACACGGCCCAGGAGTCCTTGGCCGGCAAAGCCGAGCGCGGTGGGATTGGTGTTTTCGCTGGGGTAGGTGCCGAGCACGGTGAGCGTGAACGAGAAGAGCACGCCGAACCAGGCGATGGCCGCGTTGATGCCGAAGAGGGCCCGCTTCCACGTAGGGGTCACGCTGCCCGACGGTACGCCTTCGCCTGCCCTCGCGGGGGGAGATCGGCCGTGTCGCCCCTACGGTGTGGGCGTGAGCATCCGCCGCGATGAGCGTCCGGGCCTCCCGGGGCTCTTCGCCGACATGGCCGACAACTGCGATCGGCTCGGCGCACCGACCTACGCCGACCTCGCTGCCTGGATGTCGGAGTCCGTGGATGCCAGCGGTGAGCGACGGTCGCTGCTCGCCCCCTACGCCGATGCGCGGATCGGCGACATGGTGCCGCTGCGCCTCTTCGCGGCAGTGCATCGCATCGTTCTCGAACGCCGCGCCCCCGAACTCGCGCTCTTCTACGCATCGGTCGGTGGCACGCCGCCAGGGTCGGAGCGGGCGCGGGAGTCTTGTCGCTCAGCCTTCGCTGAGACGTTGGCCGAGCACGCCGCGGAGATCTCGGGGGGGCTCGTGCACTTCCCGCAGACCAATGAGGTCGGTCGCACGGCCGCTCTCGCCGGCGTGCTCGACTTCATCGGTGCGCAGTGGGGATTGCCGGTCCGGCTGCACGAGATCGGCTGCTCCGCGGGCCTTGCCCTGCGCGTGGATGAGCTCGTTGCCCAAGAAGTCGTCCCGGGGCCTTCGGTCCTGCCGACCCTCGTCGAGCGCATCGGCTGCGATACGCACCCGGTTGACCCGACAACGCAGGACGGCCGGCTCCTGCTCACGTCGTTCGTCTGGCCGGACCACGTGGACCGCTTCGAGCGCCTGCGCGCAGCCCTCGACATCGCCGCGCGCGTCCCGGCGACCGTGGTGCAGGAGGACGCGCTGTCGTTCGTCCGCGGACTGCGCCTTCGGGATGGTCAGGCCCTCGTGCTGTGGCACTCGGCCATGTGGATGTACCTGCCGCCGGATGAGCGCGACGCCATCGACGCTGAGATCGCGCGGCTGGGCGCGACGGCGTCGAACGATGCACCGCTCGTCCACGTGGCGCTCGAGCCCACGTCGGAGCTACCGGGCGAGCAGCACGTCTTCAAGCTGCGCGTCACCGCGTGGCCCGAGCTCGACGACGTGCCTCCCGGCATGACCGTGACCCTGGCGCGTACGCCGCCGGCCGGCGTGCCCGTGGATTGGTCGGTGCCGTGCGTCGGCGGGATCGTGCACGATGCGGGCGGGCGCCTGCTCGTGATCCAGCGTGGCCGCGAACCCGCGCGAGGCCTGTGGTCCCTCCCCGGAGGCCGCGTCCACCCCGGTGAGTCCTTCCGGGCAGCCGTGGCGCGCGAGGTGCGCGAGGAGACCGGGCTCGACGTCGTGCCGATGCGCATGGTCGGCGCTGTTGAGCGCACGGCACCGGATGGCGCGACGTACGACATCCGCGACTTCACGGCGTTGCCGGTCACGCAGGGCGAGCCGACGGCGGGCGACGACGCTGACGACGCGCGCTGGGTCGGCATGGCGCAGTTGGTCGACCTGCCCACCTCGCCCGGACTCGTCGAGGCGCTCGAGGAATGGGATGTGCTGCCGACAGCGCCGTAGTCAGTCCCACTAGCGCCGTGCCCACCGGTCCCACCCCACCATCTGAACGAGTTAGGGAGACTTATCGCGGCGCGTAAGTGTCTGTAAGTCGATCAGACGCGACCGGACCGCATCGCGGTCCTGCCGATCAGGCGCGCCAAAGCGTGTCGAGGAGGGCGGCCGTCGCGTGGGGATCGTCCACCGCCGGGCTGTGCGCGGCGCCGGCGATGACGTGCGCTGTCGTGCCGAGTGCCGCGGCCATGGCGTCCTGCTCCGCCAGCGGCCAGACGTCGTCGTCCGCGCCGTAGACCACATGAGCGGATACGCCGGCGCTCGCCAGCAGGTGCGTGCGGTCGGATTCCGTCAGCAGGATCTCGCCCATGGTGCGCAGGCCCCATGGATTGGTGGCGACGAAGCGCTCGCGCAGGAAGGCATGCACCTCGGGCGGGGGAAGAGGGCCGCCGGCCTGCAGGTCCATCTGCTCCTTGACGCGCCAGATCTCCGACATGGGCGTATCCGGCAGTGCCCCGATGAGTGCGGGAATCGCGCCGCGGCAGTCCTCCGGGATGGCACCCGGCCCCGAGCACAGCATGGTGATCGACGCGACGTCGGCCCCTGCGTCGATCACCGCTGAGCGGGCGACCAGGCCGCCGAGGGAATGCCCGACGATGTGGGCCGGCCCGGTGGCTGACGCGGCGACGTCACGAGCATCGGCACCGAGGAGTTCGAGTGCGTAGGCAGCAGGCTCGTCGGGGCCGGTGCTCTCCCATTGGCCGAGTTGGTCGAAGGCGA
The DNA here is from genome assembly GCA_903848435.1 of uncultured Actinomycetes bacterium. Lineage (GTDB taxonomy): Bacteria > Actinomycetota > Actinomycetes > S36-B12 > S36-B12 > Mxb001. Next base: position 7,971 of record CAINGG010000353.1, read on the forward strand.
TGACGCGCCAACCGCGCTCGGCGAGCGGCGCGAGCAGGTCGATGAAGTCTTCCTTGCTGCCGGTGAATCCGGGGACGAGGATGGCTGTGCCGCGGGGGTCCGTCGGCGAGATCTCCAGGGCGGCGCGCACGCCGCGGGTCACCCCGATGTCGACCCGGCGGGCACCGTCGGGCAGCGAGAGGCGCAGCGGCGTGCTCATGCCTCGGCGGAGGAGGCCCCACTGCGACGGGTACGCCGGCGACGACGCGGTGCACCGTCGCCCGACTTCTCGGACTTCGGCTGATCGGACTTCGGCTTGTCTGACTTCGGCTTGTCGGACCGCGCGCGATCGGACGTCGGCCGGTCGGACTTCGCGCGGTCGCCGCCGCGGCGTTCCTTGGGCTTGGGCTTCTTGCCTGTCTCGCCGATGTCCTCGATCTCCTCGGCGGCAAGCCCTGCGCGCGTGCGCTCCTCCTCGGTCAGGCGCCCGGTCGCGTCGCGCGGGACGCCGAGGCCGGTGTAGACGTGATCGGAGGTGGAGTAGGTCTCGAGCGGATCCTTGAACGGCAGGCCGAGGATCTTGTCGATCATCTGCCAGCGCGCGACGTCTTCCCAGTCGACGAAGGTGACCGCAACGCCGCTGGCACCCGCGCGACCCGTGCGGCCAATGCGGTGGAGGTAGGTCTTCTCGTCGTCGGGGCACTCGTAGTTGATGACGTGCGTGACGCCGTCGACATCGATGCCGCGCGCGGCGACGTCGGTGGCCACGAGCACGTCGACCTTGCCCTTGCGGAAGGCTCGCAGGGCCTGCTCGCGGGCCCCCTGGCCGAGGTCTCCATGCACGGTGCCGACGGCGAAGCCGCGCTCGGTCAGATCGTCCATGATCTTCTGGGCCTTGCGCTTGGTGCGAGTGAAGACCATCGTCAGCCCTCGGCCATCCGACTGGAGCACGCGGGCCAGCAACTCGGGCTTGTCGAGCGGGTGCGCGCGCCACACATGCTGCTCGATGGCATCGACGGTGGCGCGGTCGTCACCGGGATCGGCGGCGCGGATGTGAGTGGGCTGGGTCATGTAGCGACGGGCGAGGGCGACGATCTGCCCGGGCATGGTTGCCGAGAAGAGCATCGTCTGCCGGCTGGCGGGGATCTGCGACACGATGCGCTCGACGTCGGGCAGGAAGCCCATGTCGAGCATCTCGTCGGCTTCGTCGAGCACGAGTACGCCGACGCGCGAGAGATCGAGCGAGCCGCGATTGGCGAGGTCGATGAGCCGGCCGGGCGTGCCGACGACGACCTCGATCCCCTTGGCGAGGGCATCGACCTGCGGCTCGTAGGCGCGGCCGCCGTAGACGCTGAGCACCCGCAGGCGACGGTGCGTGCTGGCCTGCTCGAGGTCCTCGGCGACCTGGACGCACAGTTCGCGAGTCGGCACGACGACCAGGGCCTGGGGTGCGGCCCCGGGGGTGTCGTCGCGCGTGATCCGCTGCAGGAGCGGGATGCCGAAGCCGAGGGTCTTGCCGGTGCCGGTCTTGGCCTGGCCGATGAGGTCGCGACCCTCCAGCGCCAGCGGCAGGGTCATCTCCTGGATGGGAAAGGCCCGCTCGATGCCGATATCGGCCAGTGCCTGGGCAATGTCGTCGTCGGCGCCAAGTTCGCGGAAGGTGGGGGCCTGCGTGAGGCTCTCCGTGCTGCTCAGTTGTGCTCCTGTGAGAGGGACCGCGGGCACCGCACCCTGAGGCGGGGGCGCCGACGCACGGTCTTCGTGGTCGTAAGTGTACCTCCCACTACGCTCGCGCCATGACCGAGGACGCTGCGCTCTCGAACCCCGCGTATCGCGCAGCAGTCATCGACCTGCTCGGCGTACTCGCCTATGGCGAGCTCATGGCCTTCGAGCGGCTGGCCGCTGACGCTGCGCTCGCGCCGACGATTCGCGATGAGGCCGAGCTAGCCGCGATGGCCGATGCGGAATACCGGCACTTCACGAAGATCCGCGATCGGCTGTACGAGCTCGGCGTGGATCCCGGTGAGGCGATGGCGCCGTTCCGCCAGCCGCTGGAGAGCTTCCACGCGATGACCGCCCCCAGCGACTGGCTCGAAGGCCTCGTCAAGGCCTACGTTGGCGACGGCATCGGCATGGACTTCTACCGCGAGATCGCGGTCTTCCTCGACCCGCAGACCCAGGCGCTGGTGCTCGACGTCTGCGCCGATCTCGGCCAGTCCGCGTTCGTCGTCGATCGCGTACGCGCGGCCATCGAGGCCGACCCGCGTGTCGCAGGTCGACTGGCACTGTGGGCACGGCGGCTGGTGGGCGAAGCGCTCTCGCAGGCACAGCGCGTGGCGGCCGAGCGTGATGCGCTGTCGGCCATGCTCATGGGAGACATGGCCGGGCCATCGATGGACCTCACGGCGATCGGCGAGATGTTCGGTCGACTGACCGACGAGCATTCGCGCCGCATGCAGGCACTGGGCCTGTCGTCCTAGGCGGCGCCGAAGCCCACGCGGCGCGAGGCCGGCGGGCCGATCTCGACGTAGGCGAGGCGATCGGCGGGGACCAGGATGCGATGCCCCTTGGCGTCCTCGAGCGTGAGCACGCCGCCGACCGATAGGGCCGCCTGCACGGCCGCGGCGATCTCGTCGGGGGTCTGGGCACTCTCGAGCACCATCTCGCGCGCGGCGTTCTGCACGCCGATCTTGACCTCCACCGCACGGCCTCCCTGCCTTGTCGATTAGCGGCAGGCTAACCCAGACGGGCCGATCAGGCCGACGGCGGGTGCGACAGGGGGAAGCCGCCGATACCGCGCCACCCGAGCGAGGAGATGAGCTCGACGGCGGCGTCGCGCCGCAGGCCCTCGGGTTCGCGCAGCCACCGTCGAGCGGCGATCTGCGCCATGCCGAGCAATCCGGCAGCGAGGAGCTCGGCCTGGGCGTCGGACAGGCCGGTGTCCTCCGCGATGACATCGGCCATCATCTGCGCGCATGCCGCGTCGGCCGCTTCCAGGCGATCGCGGACGACCGGCTCGTTGGGCAGGTCGCTTTCGAAGACCAGGCGGAACGCCCCGTCGGGGTCGTCCATGAAGTCGAAGTAGGCCGAG
>CAINGG010000354.1 GCA_903848435.1 uncultured Actinomycetes bacterium
AGGAGACGCTGGTGCGGCTGCTGGCCGCGCTCGGCCTCGAGCCCACGAGGCGCACGCGCCGCTGGTTCGACAAGAAGGTGCTGCCCCAGCAGGCGCACGTCGGACGCTGGCGGCGCGACTACGACGACAAGACGGCGGCTCGCATCGATGAGCGCTATGCGCGGATCATCGCGGAGCTCGACGCCATGGGCGTTCCTCACCCCGCATGAGCGGAAGGCTCCCGCAGGAGCCACCACGCGCCGACGGAACTGATGGCGGCACCGACGCCGGCGATCACCGCCCAGGGCAGTGATGACAGCACGATCGCCGTGACCAGCCCGACCGCGACGTAGGAGATGGCCACGATCCGTGCCGCCCGGCGTCGCGCGGGCATCTGCATCGACACCGGCCGGGTGAGTGCAAGGACCACGATGAACGCCAGCGTGAGCAGGGCCGCGATGGGTCCGAAGAACAGCACGGCTACCTGGACGGTCTGCAGCCCGGCATCCTCGTCGGCCGTGGCGGCACCCACACCGAAGGTGGCGAGCACGAGCCCGACCGCGATCGCGGCCACCGCGAAGGCAGCTAGGCGGAGAAGGGCCACGCCAGCGGACTGAGACGTCATGCCGGCACGTGCGCCGACAGGGCGTCCTGCATCGCGTCGAGCAGTCGCGCGCGAAGGATGGCTCCCCGCTCGGCGAAGTCCCTCTGGTAGCGCACGAATTCCGCGCGCCCCTCGGTCGTCTCGATCCGGATGGGCACCAGGCCCAGGTCAGCCAGGTCGTAGGGCGCGACACGCATGTCGACATCGCGAATGTGTCGGGCGAGCTCAAAGCAGTCGGCGATGAGGTCGGCGCCGATCGCCGGGTAGGAGCGGAAGGCCCACTTGTAGAGGTCCATCGCCGCATGCAGGCAGCCGGGCTGCTCGAGGTCAGGCTGCGTCTCGCGTGTCGGTGTCACCACGTTAAGCGGGATGGCGGCAGCGGAGTAGAAGCGGAAGGCATCGAAGTGCGTGCAGCGCAGGGGCGAAGACTCCACGACCTCCGCGATTTGCTCGGTGCTCACCCGCAAGGGCCACGAGGCGTGCCGCACCTCGTGCTGGTCCAGGCGGTAGACCATGGCCCACTCATGGCGTCCGAAACAGCGCACCTGCGGCTCGCGCTGCGATGTGCGACGGAGGAGATCGGCGAACTGACGCAGTGACTCCATCGGCACCGCGCGCGGATCCACGGCCGCGCTCCCATCGCTCACGACATAGCCCCGCACGGATGCCCACTCCGTGACGTCGCCGCTCAGGGCCACGCCGCACCCGGGGTGCCAACGCGAAAGCTGCCCGGGCCGGAAGGAGTAGTACTCGAAGAGGAAGTCGTCGACCGGATGTCGCTCCCCGCGCCGACGGCGCGCCAGCCGTGGCTCGATCCAGGGTGCGACCCGCTCGGCGTGGGCGCGTTGACGGGTGCGCCACGCCTCCTCGGTGAGCACCTGCGTCACGTGACCGCCACGAGGCCCATGTCGGAGCAGCCGCGCTCGAGTGCCTCGAGGCCGAAGGCATCCACGGGCCCCCGTGCGCCTGGCGCGACCGTGTGCGTCGAGGCCATGGCCGCGCCCCACGCGAGCAGGTCGGCGGTGAGGTCGTAGGGCGAGGGGCCCTCGAGTCGCACCGAGGCCAGGGCTCGGCCGACCGCATCACTGGCATCGGCCTGCACGATGGTGCGCGCGGACGACCGAGCGGCCGCGTCCGGCCCCACCCCGGTGGTGCGCGCAGCACGCCGGCTGACCCAGCCCGATGCGCCACTGCCGATGCCCGGGATCGCCGCGAGCGTGCCCAGCGCGGCACCGGCGTAGGACGCGGGCTTGGTCCAACGACCCGCCCACCCGAGCCAGACGTCGACGTCGGTGAGCGCCGGATCCAGTCGCGGCAGCGACAGGTGCTCGCTGCCGGCGACCGGCAGGCCCGTCCAGTCGCGCCCGCGACCGAGCGCGAACGTGCGCGTGCGGCCGCCGGACGAGCGCCGTTCGACCACGGTGCCGCGGCTGAAGGCATAGGCCGGTGCCAGCAGCACGCCCGCGGCACTGGCGCGCGTGCCTGAGCTGATCGCGAACTTGCCGTCGATGAAGTAGCCGACGTCGACACGAGCGGCGGGTAGCCCGATCTCACGACAGCGCCGAAGGGTGAGAGCGCCAGCGAGGTTGCCCGGGACGTAGTCGTAGCCGAATGCGGTCATGAGTCGCGCGCCGGTGTCCTCGGCGCGAGGCCCCCACTCGTCGAAGACGCGGCGGATGAAAGGGGGCTCGCCCGTCGAGTCGAGGTACGCCGCCCCCGCGTCGATGGCGGCCTCCACGGCGGGCGCACCCAGCTCGAGGAAGGGGCCCACGGTCGAGACGAGCACATCGCTGGGGGACTCCAGGAGGTCGCGCACGCTCGACGGATCGGCGACGTCGGCGACGGCAATGCGCGGCTCGGCATCGCGCGAGGGCGACAGCGGGGCGAGTCGATCGGCGAGCCGGGCGACAGCGTCGTGGTGGCGGCCGGCAAGAACGGGTGCGAGACCCGCTCGCACCATTGCCTCCGCTGTGAGGCGACCGGTGTAGCCGGTCGCGCCGAACAGGACGATGCGCATGGTTGCCACGCTAGCCTGGCCGCGTGACGACGCACGCGCAGACCGCCCTGTGGCACCCCTTCGCCGACATGGCCGCCGTGGCCAGCGCGGGCGAGCTCGTCCTCGCCTCAGGTGAAGGCGCATACGTCACCGATGTGAGCGGCCGCCGTTATCTCGATGCCTCGGCGGGACTGTGGTACTGCAACGTCGGCCACGGACGCACGCGCATCGCCAACGCCGTTGCCCAGCAGATGTCGACGCTGGCGGCGTACTCCGCGTTCGGCGACCTGGCGACTCGCCCGGCACTCGATCTGGCCGAGCGGCTGTCGTCCCTCGCGCCCATGCCCGATGCCAAGGTCTTCCTCACCAGCGGCGGCTCCGATGCGGTCGACACCGCCGTCAAGCTCGTGCGGCGCTACTGGTCGCAGGTGGGGCGCCCCGAGCGGACCACGATCGTCACGCGCACCCACGCCTACCACGGCATGCACATGGCCGGCACGAGCCTGGCCGGCATCGAGGCCAACCGGCACGGTCACGGCGACCTGGACCCTGCGGTCGCGCAGGTGCCGTGGGACGACGCCGAGGCGCTTGCCGCACTCCTGGATGAGCGCGATGACATCGCCGCCTTCTTCTGCGAGCCGATCATCGGCGCCGGTGGCGTGTATGCGCCGCCCGAGGGTTATCTCGCCCGCGTGCGCGAGATCTGCCGTGAGCACGACGTACTCCTGGTGGCCGACGAGGTCATCAGCGGATACGGCCGAGCCGGAGCGATGTTCGCCTCGCAGCGCTGGCAGCTCGACCCTGACATCCTGCTGAGTGCCAAGGGGGTCACGAGTGGCTACATGCCTCTCGGTGCCGTGCTCATCAGCGGACGGGTCGCTGAGCCCTTCTGGACGCCGGGGGAGTCGTCGGTGATGTGGCGGCACGGCTACACCTAGTCCGCGCACGCGGCGGCCGCGGCCGCCGCGATGGCCAACCTCGACATCCTCGAGGAGGAGAGGCTCATCAGCGCCGTAGACCGTCTGCAGCATGACCTGGCCGCTGCGCTCGCGCCCCTCGCCGAGTTCGACATCGTCCGCGAGGTGCGAGCCGGTGTGGGGCTCCTCGCTGCGGTCGACCTGACCCCCGAGGCCTTGTCCGACGGCATGCCGCCCCGGATCCTCGCCGCACTGCGCGAGCGAGGCGTGCTCACCCGGGCGCTCGCCTCCGGCGCCGTGCAGGTCTCACCGAGTTTCGTCATCGACGACGCCGACCTCAGGCTGCTTGCCCAGGCGCTGGCCGGGGCCTTGGCGGACGTCGGCGCTACGAGGGCCGTCGCCCGCCCCGTCGAGATCGACCTCCTGCCGGACATCACCAGCGACGAGGGCGTCGACGCCTTCGACGACAGCCACTACCTCGAGCAGGTGCCCCCGCACCACTAGGCGACCGTCGATTCTGTCCGGTTTTTTCACATTCAGGCGATGTCGCGATGGACCGGGCCTAGTCTCTCGCCAGTAGGCCGGCGAGAGGACACCATGGACCAGGGCACCGTCAAGGAGTTCGTCAGAGCGAGCGGAGACGATCCGACCGCCCAGTGGCAGCCCGGCGATGCCTGGCTGGCGGGGGGCACCTTTCTCTTCTCCACCCCCCTGCCCGAACTGCGCCGCCTCATCGACCTGACCACGCTCGGCTGGCCCAGTCTCGAGGTCACCGAGCGGGGCCTGCGCATCGCCGCGACGTGTCGCGTGGTC
>CAINGG010000355.1 GCA_903848435.1 uncultured Actinomycetes bacterium
CGCCCCTTCGCTGATCTCGCGCAGCACCTCACGTGCGACCTCGGCGTCCTGGTGAGCGCCGAGGATGTCGGTGATCGCGGACATGCCGCTGGCGAATTCCGTCACTCGGTCGGGGAAGACCGGTGCGATGGCCTCTGTCGCATATCGCGCCCGCTTGGCGGCAATGCGCACCTCGTGCCAGTCCGCACCGGTCGAGGTGTCGTCCAGGGCCTTGACGTCGCGAGCCAGGCGCCGAAAGGCCTTGCGGGCCAGCGGCGGCAGGGCGTGCGCGCACGTCTCGTGCGCGGCCGGCGTCCATGACGGGGCGGTGACCGCGACCACCAGATCGGCCAGCAGCCGGGCATAGCGCGGAGAGCTGAGCGTCTTCTCGACCTGGATGCGGCCCTCGTCGATACGCCTGCCCAGCATGGGATCCACGAGCTGGCGCGCCACAGACGCATCCGGCTCGCCCAGGGCATCGATGGCGTCGTCGAGGCGCTCGAGCAGCACCTCGCTGTCGCGTGCCATGCCCAGCCCAGATGCTGCCCAGGCAAGTTCGCCGCGCAGGCGGTCGGCCCACTCGCGGTCGACAAGAGGCCGGAAGACACGCAGGCCGCTGCGCAGTCGCCGCGCTGCCACGCGCAGTTGATGCACGGCATCGGGTAGGTCACGGCGTACGCGCACGTCCTGAAGGATCAGCCGCCGCGCGTGCAGGCAGAGGTATGCGCGGACTGCTTCGGTGGCCGGATCGTGGGGGCCCGGCCAGGTCGGATCCGGGATGTCCGGGGGCGCGAGAGTACGCGGGCCGAGGGCGGTGGCCGCCTTGCTCGTGCGGGACGGCACTGCGCCCCGCGCGATGAGCGCCCCCACGACCTCATCGAGCATGGACTCATCCGGCTGACCGCTGGAATCCGCGAGGGCTTCCACTTCGATCTCGCGGAACTCCATCGTGATGCGCTCAGTGTCATAGACGTCGAGGACAGCTACTCGATCATCGACGAGTTCCGCGCGGGCTCGTCCATCGGCGTCGCGCAGGATTCGCGGGGCGCGCTCGGTGCGCAGCGTGACGATGGGCTGAAGCGGGGCCTCGCGCACGAGGGCGCTGACGATCCGGTGCAACTCCGCCGGCACCTCGGTCCCCTGGCCGGGCATTCGCAACTCGTCGCGGGTGCCGGCGTCCGCGCCGTCGACGGGCAGTTTCAGGTGCCAGCCTTCATCGGTTCCTCCGGCGCGGCGGCGCAGCGTCACTCGCCACCGAAAGAGCCGCAGGTCGGGGGTGTCGTAGTAGGTGGCGCGCAGGACGAACGGCGCGCCGATCTCGACCGAGGCCACCGACGGGCAGCACCGCGCGAGATCGGGGATCTCGAAGAGCCCATCGACGCGCAGCTTGCGCTCGACCTCGCGATAGGTGGTGGTCATGTGACGCTGCCGCGGCGCTGGTGCACCGCGATGAGCGTCTCCTGCAGGTCGCGCAGCGGGCGCCCTTCGTCGTCGAAGGCGCGACGCTTCCAGGTGCCGTCGGAGCGCAGGTCCCAGGAGGCGGTGTCAGGCTGCAGGGCCAGGTCGAACAGGGCAGCGATCTCCTGGACATGCTCGGGCAGTTTCAAGCTGACCAGTGACTCGACACGGCGGTCGAGATTGCGATGCATGAGGTCGGCGGAGCCGATCCACACCTCGGTGTCACCTCCATTGGCGAACTCGTAGGCACGCGAGTGCTCGAGGAAGCGCCCGAGGATGCTGATGACCTCGATGTTGTCGCTAAGACCGGGCACTCCGGGACGAACCGCGCAGATGCCGCGCACCCACACCTTGACCGGCACTCCGGCCTGCGATGCCCGGTAGAGGGCGTCGATGATGCGCTCGTCGACGATCGAGTTGCACTTGAAGCGGATGCCGGATGGGCGCCCGGCACGGTGGTGTTCGATCTCGCGCTCGATGCGCTGGATGAGGCCGGAGCGGATCGAGTGCGGTGCCACGAGCAGGCGGTGGTACTCGGTGTTCATCGAGTAGCCCGACAGCACGTTGAACAGGTCGGAGACGTCTTCGCCGACCTGCTCATCGCAGGTGAAGAGCCCGAAGTCCTCGTAGAGGCGGGCGGTCTTGGGGTGGTAGTTGCCCGTGCCGATGTGGCAGTAGCGACGCAGGCGGTCGCCGTCATCGCGCACCACCAGCGAGAGCTTGCCGTGGGTCTTCAGGCCGACGAGGCCGTAGACCACGTGAACGCCGGCCTCCTCGAGCTTGCGTCCCCAGTCGATGTTGGCCTGCTCATCGAAGCGGGCCTTGATCTCGACGAGTGCGAGCACCTGCTTGCCCTCGCGCGCAGCCTCGATCAGGGCCTTGACGATCGGCGAGTCACCACTGGTGCGGTAGAGCGTCTGCTTGATGCCGAGCACTTGGGGATCGACCGCGGCCTGCTCCAGGAAGAGCTGCACGCTGGTCGAGAATGAGTCATAGGGATGGTGCACGAGCACGTCGCGCTCGCGTACCGCGGCCATGATGTCGGGCGGGGAGGCCGACTCGACCTCGGCGAGCTCGCGACTGGTCCGCGGCACGAAACCGGGCTGCTTGAGGTCATCGCGATCGACGCCGTAGAGGGACCACAGGCCGGTGAGGTCTAGCGGACCCGGAAGGCGGAAGACCTCGGGCTCGCTGACGCCGAGCTCCTCGATGAGCAACTCCAGCACGTGCGGGTCGATCGAGCTCTCGACCTCCAGGCGCACCGGGGGGCCGAAACGCCGCCGGGAGAGTTCGCGCTCGAGCGCCTTCAGGAGGTTCTCAGCGTCGTCCTCCTCGACCTCGACGTCTTCGTTGCGCGTGACACGGAAGGTGTGGTGCTGCAGGACGTCCATGCCGGGGAAGAGGTCGTCGAGATGCGCGGCGATGATGTCCTCGAGTGGCACGAAGCGCTGTGAGTCGACATTGACGAAGCGCGGCAGCAGCGGGGGAACCTTGACGCGTGCGAAGAGCTCGGTGCCGGTCACGGGATTGCGCACGACCACGGCGAGGTTGAGTGACAGGCCGCTGATGTAAGGGAAGGGATGGCTCGGGTCGACGGCCAGCGGCGTGAGGATCGGGAAGACGCGCTGGTCGAAGAAGACGTTGAGCTCGGCGCGCTCGGCCGAGGAGAGGTCCTCCCAGCGCAGGATCTCCACGCCCTCGGCCGCGAGCGCTGGCCGCACCTCGTCGCGGAAGATCACCGCCTGCTGGAGCTGCAGGAGGTGGGCCCGGGTCCAGATGCCCTCGAGGACCTCTCGGGGGGTCAGTCCGCTGGCCGCGCGTACGGCAATGCCCGTGGCAATGCGGCGCTTGAGGCCGGCCACCCGGACCATGAAGAACTCGTCGAGGTTGCTGGCGAAGATCGCCAGGAACTTGGCCCGGTCGAGCACCGGCAGCTGGGGGTCCTCGGCGAGCTGCAGGACCCGCTCGTTGAAGGCCAGCCAGGACAGCTCCCGGTCGAGGAAGCGGTCGGCGGGTAGGGGCCCCTCGGCCGCCTCGACCTCGGCGAAGGCGGCGTCATCGCGCTCGACCTCCGCCGTGGGCAGATCGGCCTGGGGGGCGTCCGTGGACATCCGCCCATGATCCCACAGGCCCCGTGGGCCCCTACAGGCAATAAGGAAACAGTCGATGGACGCTCAGCGTCGAAAGAGCACGTCAGTGTCCCAGCGCGTGAACCCGAGCTCCTCGTAGAGCCGGATGGCCGCGGTGTTGTCGGCATCGACGTAGAGCATGGCCTGCGTCAGGCCGCGCGTGCGCAGGTTGTGCAGGCCGGCCAGGAGCAGGGCCCGACCGAGCCCCGTGCCGCGGTGCCCCGGGTCGACGCCGATGACGTAGACCTCGCCAATGGGCTCGTGCGCGTGGTCGTGATCGTGTCCATGGTCGTGGTCGGGGCCGTGAGGTCCGTGGTGGTGGGCCCCGTGGACCTTGGTCCAGTGGAAGCCGGCGAGCTGGCCGTCAGGTGCCTCGGCCAGCAGGAAGCCGGTGGGGTCGAACCATCCCTCGGCCATGCGCCGGTCGAGGTCATCGGCGGTCCAGCCGCCCTGGTCGGGCAGCGCGGCGAAGGCCGCTTCATTGAGTGCGAGCCATGCGGCGTCATCGATGCCGGGCAGGAACGTGCGCAGCGTGACGCCATGGGGCAGATGGACAGTCGGCAGGCTGGACAGCAGTGAACGACGCATCTGCCACAGCACGCGCGAACGCTCGAATCCCATTGATGTGGCCAGGGCCTGCGCGCCGGTGTCCTCTCCGTGCGCCCACAATCGCAGCGGCCCGTGCGATGCGCTCTCGCGACTGAGGCGGAGCAGTTCGTCCACGAGTGCGCGCCCGACTCCGGCCCGTCGATCGTCTGGGCGTACGGCGAGCTCGGCACTGGGACCTGCGACGAGGTCGGTGACGTCGAGGTGCGCATAGCCCATGAGGCGACCGTCATCGGACCGAGCCAGGATGTGGCGGACTTCCTCGTCGCCGCCGTGCCGCAGGTGCAAGATCACGTGCTCCGACAGGGGGCTGGTGCCGTCGTGGGCGGCGACCTCGTCGACGAGGGCGAGCACCTCGCGGACCTCGGAGGGCTCCAGACGCTGGCGGACCTCCAGGGCGGGGGCCATGTCAGGCCATCAGGGATGGGTCCGGCACGTCGTCGCTGACCAAGGTGGCCACGGTCGCGTCGTCGGGGCGGGCGGGCACGAAGCGGTAGCCGACGTTGCGCACCGTGCCGATGAGGGATTCGTGCTCGGCCCCGAGCTTGGCGCGCAGGCGTCGCACGTGGACGTCGACCGTGCGCGTGCCGCCGAAGTAGTCGTAGCCCCAGACCTCCTGCAGGAGTTGAGCGCGCGTGAAGACGCGACCGGGATGCTGGGCGAGGAAACGCAGTAGTTCGAACTCCTTGAAGGTCAGGTCGAGTACGCGCGAGCGGATACGCGCGGAGTAGCCGGCCTCGTCGATCGACAGGTCACCGCTGCGGATCTCGCTCGATGCTGCCGAGTCGGCTACGGCACCGAGTCGCGCGACCGCTAGGCGCAGTCGTGCCTCCACCTCGGCCGGTCCGCAGGTGTGCAGCACGAACTCATCGACCCCCCAGTCGGTCTGCAGTGCGGTCAGGCCGCCCTCGGTGACGATGAGGATGACGGGGATCTCGACGCCGGTCTGCCGGATGAGCCGGGTGAGGCCCCGTACCTGGGGAAGGTCGCGCCTGCCATCGACGAGCACGACATCGGCCGGCGGTGCGTCGAGGAGCGCGGTGGCCTGCGCCGGCAGGATGCGCACGCTGTGCGGGAGCAGGCTGAGCGCCGGCAGGACCTCGGCTGAGGGTTCTACCGCCTGGGTGAGCAGCAGGAGGCGCACTGCGCGAGGATACCCGCCCGTGACCAGTCGGCGATCCGTGCCCGTGCCGCCCGGGGGCGAGCGCGTGGACCTGCGCACCGATGACGACGTGCGCATCGCGGCCGTCCACGTGCCCGGTCCTGGCGAGACGGCCCTGATCGTGGTGCATGGTTTTGCGGGGTCGTGGTCGCAGGAGCGCGTCGATGGCATCATCCGACGCCTTTCGGTGCGCGCGCCCGTCATCGCCATCGATCAGCGCGGCCACGGACAATCCGAGGGCATGACGACGATCGGTCATCGCGAGCCGCTCGACGTCGAGGCCGCGTCGGTGTGGGCACGAGAGCACGGCTATCAGAGGGTCGTGACGATCGGTTTCTCGATGGGTTCGGCCGTGGCCCTGCGCCATGCAGCGCTTCGGCCGCGCAGTGAAGGTCACTCTGGAGTCGATGCGGTGGTGGCGGTGAGCGGTCCGGCGTTCTGGTACTACAGGGGCACCCCGCCGATGCGCTGGCTACACCGCGCGGTGGGCTCGGCAGCCGGCCGCGCGTACCTCCGCACGGTGCTCGGTGCCCGCGTGGACCCGCGCCCCTGGCCCGATCCGCCGCCGATGTCGCCGACCGAGGCGGCTTCGCGCATCTCCGAGATGGGGCTCCCGCTGCTGATCGTGCACGGCGATGCGGATGCGTTCTTCCCTCTCGACCATCCCATCGCGCTGCACGAGGCCGCGCCGGGTTCGGAGCTCTGGCTCGAGCCTGGCTTCGGCCATGCCGAGGGAGCGATCGGCGCCGACCTCGTCGACCGCATCGGCACCTGGTCCCTCCGCACACCCCCCTACGCGTCTTAGTTCCGCGAATGGTTGAAGTTCCGGCGAAAGTTCAACCATTCGCGGAACTAAGACGGGGGGAGGGGCGGGGTAGGGTGGCGGTGTGCTGGAGATCGTCTACACCGGGTTGCTCGTCCTCGCGATCCTCTTCATCACGTGGATGGCCGGATACGTCGTCTACAAGCTGTTCAAAGGACAGGGCTGAGTGGCAGTCACCGATCTTCCCGAGGACCTCATCCCCCTCTCGTGGCTGATTGGCCGATGGGCCGGGGTGGGCCTCGGCCAATACCCGACGATCGAGGACTTTCGCTTCGGCCAGGAGATCTCCTTCACCAACGACGGCCGGCCCTTCCTCGCCTACGCCTCGCGTGCCTGGCTGCTCGACGACGATGGCGAGAAGGTGCGTCCGCTGGCCATGGAGTCCGGCTTCTGGCGCGCACGACCGGGCAATGAGATCGAGGTGACCCTCGCGCACGCCTCCGGATACGCCGAACTGTGGCTGGGGAGCGTCGAGGTACTGGGCATCGACGACGCACAGATCACCGGGGCACGCGCGACCTTGCGCACCGACGTCGTCACGGCGGCGCCGAGCGCCAAGCCCTATGAGTCCGGTGAGCGCCTCTACGGCTTGGTCAACGGCGAGCTCCTGTGGACCTTCGACATGGCCGCCGTCGGCGAAGGCATGGGCAACCACCTCTCCGCACGCCTGAAGCCCGCGGACTGACATGACCACCGCGGCCTGGGACGAGCGTCTGCGAGCGCAGGGCTACCGCATTACGCCGCAGCGCCAGCTCGTGCTCGAGGCCGTCACCCGTCTCGGACACGGCACCCCGGAGGAGATCCTCGCCGAGGTGCAGCGGCAGGCATCGGGCGTCAACCTCTCGACGGTGTATCGCACCCTCGACGTGCTCGAAGAGGTCGGCCTCGTGACGCACGCGCACATCGGGCATGGTGCACCCACCTACCACTCCGTCGATGACGAGGTGCATATCCACCTTGTCTGCCGCCGCTGTGATGTCGTCGAAAGCGTCGACGCCGACCTTGCTGCGCCGTTCATTGAGGCACTCGATCGCACTCGCGGCTTCACCACCGACATCAGCCACATGACCATCCAGGGCGTCTGCCGGTCGTGCCGGGAAGCCTCTCGCGCCCAACGGCGTTGACTTAGCCGTGACGACGACCTACCGCAGCCCGGCGCTTGACCTGCCCGGCGCCGTGCCGCCTCCCGATGGATCGCCGGATGAGGGCGTGCCGTGGCACTACGGCGATCCCCACGCCGAGCAGCGAGCCCTCGTAGATGGCCGCGGATCTGTGGACCTGTCGCATCGCGGCGTCGTGACGGTGACGGGCCCTGATCGCCTCACCTGGCTGCACAGCCTCACCACCCAGCGACTAGATGACCTCGCGCCCGGCGAGTCGACGACAGCGCTCATCCTCGATCCCCACGGCCATGTCGAGCACGAGATGCACGTCGTCGATGACGGCACGACCACCTGGATCACGGTCGAGCCCGGGGCGGCACCCTCCCTGGTGACGTACCTCGACTCGATGAGATTCATGCTGCGTGTCGACGTCGCCGATGTCACGGACAGCTGGGCTGTCGTGTGGCAGCCATTGCGCGTGGCGGATGACGATCTCGTGACGTGGCTGGTGCCACCCGATCTTGCGGGTGTCGGTGTGACGGATTCGGGATCGGATCGCGGCGGCGATGCGAGCAAGTACGTCGACCATCGACCGGGCGTCCTGATTGGCCGCGAAGTGCTGGTGCCGCGGTCCGAACTCCTTTCGGTC
>CAINGG010000356.1 GCA_903848435.1 uncultured Actinomycetes bacterium
GACGCGATGCGAAAGAGCAGCGCGTAGCCGATCTGGCCGGCCGCCCCGGTGACGGCGACGTTGACAGGGGTGCGGGACACGGGTGACCTCCAGCCGACGGGAAATCTCGACGTCAAGACAACTGCGGTGAGGCTAGTCGGCGCCGCGCCGCCGCACGCGCCGGGGGTCCGCCCCCCGTTGGGTGGCGGGTTGTGCGGCGTTCTTGGGCGATATGCGGCGCACAACCCGCCGCTCAACGCGTGAGGGGGTCAGGCCGGGGGTGGGACCCAGAGGGCAAAGACGGTCACGGTCGCGCCGAGGGTGCCCAGGACGATCAGATCGACGGTCCGCGAGCGCACGGCGAGTAGGCCCACGCGATCCGCGGGCAGCACGAGCCGCAAGACGAAGGCGAGCAGCACGCTCGTGGCGAGGACGAGCGAGCCCAGCCGGAAGCGGTCCACCGCCACGATGACCAGCGCCGTGACAACGCCGAGGAGCACCAGGGCCAGGGGCCACTGGCTCCACCAGCGCCGTCGACGCGTGCGCAGGCGGTGGACGGACGCCAGGCTCTCGCCGCTCACCGCTCCGCGGCCTCCACGACATTGGCGAGCAGCATCGCGCGGGTCATCGGGCCCGTGCCGCCAGGCATCGGGGCCAGCCAACCGGCCACGTCAGCGCACGCCGGGTCGATATCGCCGAGCAGGCCGGCCTCCGTGCGGGTGATGCCGACATCCACGAGCGCGGCCCCGGGCTTGACCATGTCGGGGGTGATGAAGTGGGGCACCCCCGCCGCCGCCACCACGATGTCGGCCCTGGCGATGTGGGCAGCCATGTCGCGCGTGCCGGTGTGGCACAGCGTCACCGTGGCGTTCTCCGACTTGCGGGTGAGCAGCAGGCCGAGCGGCCGGCCGACCGTGACACCTCGTCCCACGACGCACACCTCCGCGCCGGATATCGGCACGTCGTAGGCGCGGAGCAACTCGACGATGCCGCGCGGCGTGCACGGCAGCGGGCCGTCGATGCCCAGCACGAGACGTCCGAGGCTCATCGGGTGCAGCCCGTCGGCGTCCTTGTCGGGATCCATGAGCTCGAGGACCTGGTTGCTGTCCAGGCCCTTGGGCAACGGCAACTGCACGATGTAGCCCGTGACGGCCGGGTCGGCATTGAGCGCCATGACAGCGGCGACGACGTCGGCCTGAGTCGACGTCTCGGGCATGTCGACTCGAATGGACGCGATTCCCACCTCGGCGCAATCGCGGTGCTTGCCGCCGACGTAGGCGTGGCTGCCCGGATCATCTCCCACGAGCACGGTGGCCAGCCCGGGCTGGATGCCGCGCTCCTTGAGCGCGGCCACGCGTAGTGCAAGTTGGTCCTTGACCGTCTGCGCAGTCGCCTTGCCGTCGAGAATGATTGCCGTCATGGCGACAACTTAGTGAGGTGCCCCTTCGGTCCGGTCGGCGGAGTGTCGGCGCCGTGCCAGGAGGCTGGGCAGCGCCCCCACCGCTACAGCGAGGGCAGCGAGAAGGGCCCCCGCGACCAGCATGACGTGGAAGGTCGTTCCTGGTCTGGGCCAGATCCAGTCCAGCAAGAGCGCACCGATGATCTGCCCCATGATCGCGGTGAGGGCAAAGAGCAGGACGCCGAGCTTCTGGACGACCCACGCCGCCGTGGCGATGAAGAGGACGCCGATCGCCCCGCCGGTGTAGAGCCACCAGGGACCCGGCGGTAGGGCCACCGGGTCGTAGTCGGTCACCGCCCACGCCACACCGAATGCCGCGCCCAGGAGAAGGCAGCCGAGCGTGAAGTTGACCCAGGCGGCCGAGAAGCCGCTTTTCGCAGCCGCTCCGACTCGCCCATTGAGCGCTTGCTGGACGGCAATGGCAAGTCCGGCGACACAGGACGCCACGATGGGCGGGATCCACGCTTCTGACGGTTCGGTCACGCGATCGGACACCGCGACGGCGACGGCGACGACCGCCAGCACAGCCGATAGGACACGGGCGCCCGTGATGGGCTGCTTGCCCGCAGGTCCCAGCCCGATGCGATCGACGACAAGGCTGTTGGCACTTTGGCCAGCGACCACCGCGAGGGTGAAGACGGCGACGCCGACGACGGGAACGCTCAGGCTCTGAACGAAGACGAAGAAGGCGCCGAGAAAGCCTCCCATGATCTGCCAGGGGCGAAGGGCGCCCGAGCGGATGGCATCGGCGACGCCCGAAAGGCCGGCTCGCATGGGCCGCCAGGCAAGCAACAGCACCGTCAGGAGGATCCAGCCGCTGCCGAAGCTGACGACTGCCGCCTCCAGGCCGCTGCCGGTGACGCGTGCGAACTCGCCGTTGATGCGCGACTGAAGAGCCGTGAGGGCGCCCACGGAGGTCGACGCGAGGCCAGCGACCAGGGCCGCCGAACGCCGCGACGTGCCAACAGGCGAGGTCATGCCTTCTCTCAGTGGAAGAAGTGCCGGGTGCCGGTGAGATACATCGTCGCGCCTGCCGCCTCGGCAGCAGCGATGACCTCGTCGTCGCGCACGGAGCCCCCCGGCTGCACGATGGCGCGAACTCCGGCCGCAAGGAGCACCTCGAGGCCATCGGGGAAGGGGAAGAAGGCATCCGATGCCGCGACGGAGCCCCGGGCGCGTTCCTCGCCCGCGCGAGACACCGCGAGACGTGCCGCATCGACGCGGTTCACCTGGCCCATGCCGATGCCGACGGCAGCGCCGTCCTTGGCCAGCAGGATGGCGTTGGACTTGGGGGCGCGTACGGCGCGCCACGCGAAGGCAAGGTCGCGCATCGTCGCCTTGTCGACCGCCTGGCCGCAGGCAAGGCGCCAGGTCGCCGGATCGTCGCCGTCAGCGCCGAGGTCGTCGCCAGCCTGCAGGAGCACCCCGCCCGCGATCGCACGGATCTCGATCCAGCCCGACGCCGGGCGCGCCTCTGCCCGCAGCACCCGCACGTTCTTGCGCTCGCGCAGCAGGGCCAGCGCCTCGGGGTCGTAGTCGGGTGCCACGACCACCTCGGTGAAGACATCCGCCATCTCCCGGGCCATGTCGGCGCTCACCGCGGTGTTGGCCGCGACGACGCCGCCGAATGCCGAGACCGGGTCTGTCGCAAAGGCCTTGCGATACGCATCGGCGATATCGGCGCCGATCGCGATGCCACAGGGATTGGCGTGCTTGATGATGGCGACCGCGGGCTCGGCATAGTCGTACGCCGCCCGCCGCGCGGCGTCGGCATCGACGTAGTTGTTGTAGGACATCTCCTTGCCGTGCAACTGCTCGGCGCGCGCGAGGGCGGGTCGAGAGAAATCGGCCGCGTAGAGGGCCGCGCGCTGGTGGGGGTTCTCGCCGTAGCGCAGCACGGCCTGGCGCTCCCAGGCTTGGCCCAGCCACGACGGGAAGCCCTCGCCGTCGGGGTCGGGCGCCACGACATTGCCCATCCACGAGGCGACGGCGATGTCGTAGGACGCGGTGTGGGCGAAGGCCTCGGCGGCAAGGCGCTGGCGTTGGGCCAGCGTGAAGCCGCCCTCCCCCAGGGCCGCGATCGCATCGGCGTAGCGCTCGGGAGAGACGACGACGGCGACATTGGCATGGTTCTTGGCCGACGCGCGCACCATCGCCGGGCCGCCGATGTCGATCTGCTCGACGCACTCGTCCGGCGTCGCTCCCGACGCGACGGTGCTGGTGAAGGGATACAGGTTGACGACGACGAGTTCGAACGGCGCGATCCCGAGGTCGTCGAGCTGGGCGCGATGGTCCGGCAGTCGGAGGTCGGCAAGGAGTCCCGCGTGGATGCGCGGATGCAGCGTCTTGACGCGTCCGTCGAGGCATTCGTCGAAACCGGTCACCTGCGACACGGGGGTCACCGGCACTCCGCACTCCTCGATGCGGGCGGCCGTGGATCCGGTAGAGACGATCTCGACGCCCGCGGCGTGCAGTGCCGTCACCAACTCGGCGAGTCCTGCCTTGTCGTAGACGGAGACCAGCGCCCGGCGGATCGGGCGGCGATCGGTGTCGTCGCTCACGGGATCGTCACCCTCCTGCCCTCGACCGTGCACCCCACGGCGCTCAGGCGGGTCACGATATCCACCAGCAGCTCGCGCTCGACCACCTTGATGCGCTCATGCAGCGTGCCCTCGTCGTCATCCGGGGCGATCTGCACCGCCGCCTGGGCCAGGATCGGCCCGGTGTCGACGCCGGCGTCGACGAGGTGGACCGTGCATCCGGTCACCCGTGCGCCATAGGCGAGGGCATCGCGAACTCCGTGCGCCCCGGGGAAGGACGGCAGGAGCGCGGGATGGGTGTTGACGATGCGCTGCGGGAACGCGTCGAGCATCGCGGGGCCGAGAATGCGCATGAATCCCGCGCACACCACCCAGTCGGGCGCCCAATCGCCGATGCCGTGCGCGAGCGCGGTGTCCCACGCGGCCCGGTCCGGGAAGTCGCCCGGATCGACGACGAGCGTGGGCAAGCCGCGGTCATCTGCGCGCGCGAGGCCCTGAGCGTCGGGACGATCCGCCACCACTCCCACGACCGCATAGGAATCCTGGTCGGCATCGAGGAGGGCCTGGAGGTTGCTGCCCGCACCGGAGACGAGGACGACGATCCGCGCGAGCACGCAGCGAGCCTAGCGGCGTACGACGACGTCGACGGAGGCCTATCGAGCCGGGCGCGAGAGCACGACGATGTCGCCGGCGAACCTGTCGGCATATCCGCGCAGGCGCCCCGACATGTCCCAGAGCGGGGACAGGCCGATGATCAGGGTCACCAGCCAGGCGAAGCCGCCGACGTAGGGCGCGAAGCCGAGGATGCCGGCGATGCCATAGAGCAGCAGCCACCGGCGCAGCGACACCCCCCAGCCCGGCCTCGTGCCCGTGTCGGAGCGCACGCACCGGATGCCGGTGAGGAAGCCCCCGATCGTGCGTCCGAGGAGTGCCATGAAAGGGATGACGTAAAAAGCGGTGAGGATGACAAAGACGAGCAGGGGCAGCCAGGTCATCTGCTGCGTGCCGGTGATGACAGTGCGCGCCCCGTCTGCGTCGATGCGCACCTGGGCGGTGCCGGGGGCGATGGTCGTGATGAGAGAGCTCACAGCCCCGGCCAGCACGAGCAGGATGAACAGGTCGATGACGGCGCCCAGCACGCGTCGTGACATCGGCGCCGTGGCGAATCGCGGAGCGGTGGGCGCCGATCCCCGCCTGGCGCGCGGACGCGGAGCAGCGGATCGAGTGCTAGCCATCGACGGCCTCGTGCGCGAGAGGAGCGGTCAGGCGCGAGGGCCAGGCGACCACGGCAAGTGCTCCGATGAGGAGTACGCCGCTCGCGACAAGGCCGAGCAGGAGCGGCGACGGCCCGAGAGCGGCCAGGCGCGCCTCGCCGAGGCTTCCCGAGCAGAGCCAGCCGATGAGGGCGAGGCCGATACCGGCCGTCACCGACGAGAGTGCGGCGACGCCCGAGCCGCGCAGGCCGGTGTGACCGCGACGTCGCAGGAGCCAGCCGCAGCCGGCACCGGCGAGGACGCCGATGAGCGGAAGGGCGACGCCGAAGGCCGGCGCCTCCGACGGCAGTGCCGCGAGCAGGGGCAGGCCGGGCACCGTCGTCGCCGCGACATCGGACAGCGGTGCGATGACATGGGAGTCACCGATCGAGAAGCCCGGGCCGAGGAGGTAGGCGGTGCCCCAGACGCTGACGACCGGGAGATAGGCCAGCGAGAGCACCGTCAGCATGATGGCGCCGGCGACATCGGGCTGCAGTCGCGTGATCAGCAAGCCGACGTCAGGCATGTGCATCAGCAGCGAGGCCAGCACCGCGAGGGCACCCGCGGCGAGCAGGAGCAACGTGCCGGCGAGTGCGCCCGCGACGACGTCGCGTACGGCGGACGAGGTGCGCAGGGCTCCCGGCACCGCGGTCCGCAGCGCAACGACAGCGGTGATGACAAAGGCGAGGAGCGCGCACACGATGAGCGCGCGCAGCGGCGACACCCCCACATTGCGCGCGAGCAGGGCGACCAGTGCGGCAATGACGCCGTAGGTGACCGAAGCGGTGGCGGCGACGACCAGGGCTTCGCCGCGGCGACCGACGGCCGACGCATTGGCTGCCCAGCGTGCGGCGAAGGCCAGGAGCGCGATGCTGATGAGACCGAAGCCCCAGGGCAGGAGCGTGACGGTGACGCCCTGGATCACCGGCGCCAGGCCCTGGCCCGCAAGCCACGCGCCTCCGGCGGCTTCCAGCATGGTCGAGGCCTCGAGCTCGGCTGCGGGGGCGAGCATCCACGCGGCGAGGCTGAGGAAGCCCAGTGACATGAGCGCGACACCGGCGGCGGCCGCGCCCCCGATGGCACCGGCGACGATGAGGGGCAATGGGTCATCGCCCTCGTGACGACGTCGGGGGGGCGAACTGCTGGAGCCCTCGACATCGACCACCGCGCGCCGTGGCGCAGGGCGAGGTCGCCTCGGGCGACGACCGGTCTCCAGGCTCACCGACCTAGCCTCGCAGTCAGCGCGTGACTATCCGGGGAACGGCACGCCCACCTGCCACACCCGTCACACGGGCGCGACGCTCAGCCGCGCAGCAGGGACCGCATGATCCGAGCGGCCTCGCTGGGGGTCTGCCCCACGCGGACGCCCACGGCCTCCAGGGCCGCCTGCTTGGCGGCCGCGGTCCCGGAGGAACCGGAGACGATCGCTCCGGCATGCCCCATCGTCTTGCCTTCGGGAGCGGTGAAGCCGGCGACGTAGCCGACGACCGGCTTGGTGACGTTGTCAGCGATGAACGCTGCAGCGCGTTCCTCGGCATCGCCGCCGATCTCGCCGATCATGACGATGGCCTCGGTGGCCGGATCGTCCTGGAAGGCGGCCAGGCAGTCGATGTGCGTCGTTCCGATGATGGGGTCGCCACCGATGCCGACGCAGGTGGAAAAGCCGATGTCGTTGAGCTCGTACATCATCTGGTAGGTAAGCGTCCCGGACTTCGACACCAGGCCGATGGGTCCGGGGCCGGTGATGTCAGCCGGGATGATGCCGGCATTGGACTGTCCGGGCGAGATAATGCCGGGGCAATTCGGACCGATGATGCGCGTGGCGCCGGAGTTCACGGCGTACTGGAAGAACTGCGCCGTGTCATGCACGGGGATGCCCTCGGTGATGACGACGCACAGCGGGATCTCCGCGTCGACCGCCTCCTTGACCGCGCCCTCGGCGAAGCGAGGCGGCACGAAGACCACCGAGACGTTGGCGCCGGTGGCGACCATGGCCTCGCGGACATCACCGAAGACCGGGATGCCGTCGACCTCCTGGCCCCCCTTGCCGGGAGTGACACCAGCGACGACCTGAGTGCCGCTCGCCACCATGCGACGCGTGTGCTTGGTGCCCTCCGCACCGGTCATGCCCTGCACCAGGACGCGACTGTCGGCGTTCAGCCAGATGGTCATGACGCACCTGCCGCAGCGAGCTGGGCCACGCGACGGGCCGCATCGTCCATCGTCTCGACCATCTCCACGAGCGGATGGCCGAAGTCGCGCAGGATCTGGCGTCCCTCGACCGCGTTGTTGCCGTCGATGCGGCACACGATGGGCTTGGTGACCGGCGCACCCTGATCGGCGAGCACGCCGATCGCCTGCACGATGCCGTTGGCCACGGCGTCGCACGACGTGATGCCGCCGAAGACGTTGACGAAGACAGCGCGCACGTCGGGGTCGTTGAGCACGATGTCGAGACCGTGCGACATGACCTCCGCGCTCGCGCCTCCGCCGATGTCGAGGAAGTTGGCCGGTCGGATGCCGCCGAACTCCTCGCCCGCATAGGCCACGACGTCGAGCGTGCTCATGACCAGGCCCGCACCATTGCCCACGATGCCCACCTCGCCGTCGAGCTTGACGTAGTTGAGGTCGAAGGACTTGGCGCGCAATTCGATCGGATCGGTGTCGTCTCGATCGACCAGATCGGCGTGGGAGGCATGGCGGTAGTGGGCGTTGTCGTCGAGGGTGACCTTGCCGTCGAGCGCGAGGACCCGGCCGTCGCCGTCCAGCACCAGCGGATTGACCTCGACCAGCGTGGCGTCCTCGTCGACGAGCACGCGCCAGAGCTTCA
>CAINGG010000357.1 GCA_903848435.1 uncultured Actinomycetes bacterium
GGCCTTTCGAATCGGACAGGGGCAGGTCGACTCGTCACTCGCGCTCTACCTAGTGCCCCTGATCTTCTTCAGCGTCGGGGCGGTGGCGTGCGGCTATCTCCTCTGGAATCAACGTCTCGCCGGTCGGCGTCGGCATGGATTCGTCGCGGTGGCCGTACTCGTTGGAGTCGCCGCGGTGCTCGCGCTCGTCTGGCAGCCCGAATCCTTCTCGACCTACTCGATGGTGATCGTCGGAATCCTGGCCTTGGGCATGGGAATGCAGAACGCCATGGTCCTCTACCACCTGGTGCCTGATGTCGCGACGAATGTCATGACCTTGACCCTGGTGCGGCTGCTATCGAACTGGTCAATAGTCGGTGGCACCAACGCTCGCTGGCACTTCCGCACGGGCGCACTGCTGATCTTCTTCGCCTCGGCCGCGGCAGGAGCGTTCCTCGTCAGATTCGGCCCGGCGACGGGCCTCTTGACCGCATTCGTGGTGTATCTAGTGGCGCTTCCGTTCCTGGTGCTGGCGAAGTCACCGGCGGATCCAGCTCCGGATAGCCCGGCACCGGTCGCTTAGTCACATAACGGTGACCGTGACCGCCTTTGAACGGATCGTGGGCACCTCGGTGTGGTCGTTCTCGGAGAAGACCGCGTAGATGCGGTAAGTGACGCCGACCTTCAGGCGGCCGGGATCGCTCCAGTCGGTCAGGCCGTTGCCGGTCCAGCCGATGTAGCGCACCTTGCCCGTGGCGACGTCCTTGGCGTAGACGTGAGCATGGCCCTCGCCCTTGACGTTGGGTTCCCCTTCATCGGAGACCTTCACGTAGGTGAAGCCCTTCGGGGTGACGGTGAACTTGACCTGGCCGGTGCCGGGCTTGACCTTGTCGATGGCGAAGCCGAGTCCGTAGCCGGACCGGGTCGACGAGGTGGAGTCGTGGCAGTCGGCGGCGTTGGCGGCCGTGGCGGGCACCGCGACGAGCGCGGCGACCGTGGCGAGGGCGATGGCGAGGCGAGTCAGCATGGGGGGAGCCTAGGGCCGCCACGCCTAGTGCGCACCCCGTGACCGTGACTAGGCCGGCGGGACGAGGGTGCCGGCGAAGACCTGCCAGGCCAGCGCCGACTTGGCGACCAGGCTGAGCACGATGTAGGCCCTCTCGCCGCGGAGGTAGTTCGACCACTTCCCGACCGGCTTGTATTGCAGGTACTGCACGAGTGCGAAGCAGTTGAACAGGACGAACAGCGAGATGATGATCCCGTAGACGAAGGCCGGCGTCTCGACCGGGCTTGCTGACTTGGGTGCGATCACGAAGATCACGATGATGATCCACGGCACGATGCCAGCGATGCACCCAAACCAGAAGGGCAGCAGGCCGCCACCGGGATTGACGTACTTCTCCTGGAGCCAGCCGAAGAGGATCATCGACACGTTGACACCGAAGATCGCGATGATCGCAGCAACGTCGGTGATGCCGACGATCTGCGCGATGAGCACGATCATGATGGACGAGCTCAGGGAGTATTCGACCCAGCGGAAGTTGTTGTGCTTCTCCAGCAGGCCCATGACGTAGCGGCCGTAGAAGAGCGGGCTGGCCACGAGGAAGTGGAAGAGGGCAGAGAGGCCGAAGAACGCCGCGACACCCCAGGCCACCCGCACGTCGACGAGGGTCACCGGATCTGACAGGGGCGTGCCGGGAGGGCCCGCCATGTAGGACGCCGTGATCGGGAGCGTGAAGTCGGTCGCCAGGATGAGGATGAGAATCATCTGGATCAGGTGCGCGAAGCCCGCGATCACGTTGAGCCTGCGCAGTTTCCGCATGGACTGGGCGGTCTCGGGACTCATCTCCACGACAACGGTCATGGGCCCAGTGTGACGCCCTTGCTCGCCACGGCTGGGAGGCGCGCGGGATCAGATGGCCTTGCCATGCCGCCCGCGTGCATTGACGGTAGGGGAGACTGGGCGGAGTCGCCCACGCGGGTCTCGACTGACAGGGAGTCGCCATGGATCGTCGTCAGCACCACCTCGCTGTTTACGTGCCGCCGGCTATCGCGGCCGTTGCCATCGTGGCCCTGATCGTGGTTTGGGCCACCGACGACGTGGCCACCGCGCTTCACCTCGTGCTCTTCGCTGTGGCCCTCGCGGCCTTGGGCTTCGGGTTCCTCGACATGCTCATCCGCGATATCCGACACACTTACAAGCACTCGATCAATTGGCGCATGATCGTCATCGCGGTGATGATCGTGGAGACAGTGCTGCTCTTCGCGTTCACTTACCTGACCGTGAGTGAAATTCCCGACCAGATCACCGGCATGAACACGATCCTGGACGCCGTCTACTTCACGATGACGACGCTGCTGACCATTGGTTTCGGCGACATCGCGGCTCAGGGCCAGTTGGCGCGTGGACTCGTGCTCACGCAGATGCTCTTCACCATCCTGGTGCTTTCAGCATCCGTGCGGCTCTTCTCCAGCCTGGTGCGAGAGGCCACCGAGAAGGAGCGCATCCATCGGTCTGGGGGCAAGGGGAGCGCGCACTCCTGAGTCCGCACTAGGTGTCGAGGACCACTCGTGGGCGAGCTAGTTCGGCACGAATCCGCACGCCATGTCGTCACTGGGCCGCTCCAGGGTGAGCAGGTAGCGCGTGACCGTGTCGTTGACGCAGCTGGATGGAGTGGAGAGATAGGTCACGTGCTGGGTGCTGGTGTAGGAGATCGTGCGGGAACCGGTGAACGAGTTGGCCATGCTCCTGCCCCAGGCCCACGGGGTGGCAGCATCGCCCGTGCTCAAGACGAACATCGGAGGATTTGCGAGCTTGATGGGAGACGTGCCTCGCGGAGACGCCGGTGAGAGATTGCTGGGCAATCCCGCACACATGGCAGCATTGACCATGTACACCATCGAGGCGTTGCCGTAGTCGCGTATGACAGTGCCGGCCGCGGCGGCCAATTGCTCAGGAGTGGGGCGGTCGAGCAGGTCGGCGCAGTTGATGAGTCGAATGGTCGTGCTCGGATCGTTGGCTCGGGGCATGAGTGCCCGGATGTCACGAGCAGCGTGAGCAGCACGCGACTTTTGGTCCCTCGTCTTTGCCTTGACCATCTTGTAGAGCTTGTCGATGACCGTTCGCGTAATGGGGTACTGCGCCTGCTGGGTGAGCAGTTCCCGGAGTTCCGGCGCCAACGCCCAGCGGGTGACCCGAGTCCCACCGGCATTGAGGGTCTTGACGTCGAGATAATCGAATATCGCGTTGATCTTGTGGGCTTGTGCTTTGCCGACGATTGAGGCGTAGACCTGCAGGGCAACCTCGACTCCGCTTGGGAAGGTCGTGCCGAACCGGAAGATTGTCTCTCCCGCCATGACGCTGCCGTCCATGATGAGCGCACGCAGACTCGACGGGAAGGTGCGCGCATAGGCGTGGCCGATACGCGTGCCGTAGCTCATGCCCCAGTAGTTCCATTGCTGGTAGCCCAGGGCGATGCGCATGGCCTCAAGGTCGCGAACCACCTGCCAGGTCCCCAGATAAGGGGCACTATTCGGATTGGCAGCCAGGCACTTGTCATTGGCCTCGGCGTAGGCAGCGTGGACGCCGCTCCAGTAGGCCTCCACATCGACCGGCCCGATGAGGGCCAGCGGGGCGCCTTCCACGGCTGGACACTCGGTCACCGTCGGCCCGCTGAGCCCTGTCCCGCGCGGGTCCCAGACGACCAGGTCGAAGCGGTCGCGCAGGTCGGAAGGAAGGATCGAGTGGAGGGCTCCTGCCATATCGATCGCGGATGCGCCGGGACCACCAGGGTTGAAGGTCAAGCCGCCGCCGCCCTGTGCTGAGCGCACGACGCGCAAAGCGATCTTGATGGTCCGTCCGTCCTTGGGCCTTTGCCAATCCAGGGGCACCGTCAGCGTTGCGCAGCGCGTACGCGCTGGCAGGTTTTCGTCTGCCGGGCACGAGACGTACTTCAGTGTCGGTGTGAAGCCCAGCAGGCTCGCGGCGGGTGCGACGGCCGGCGGGGCGGCCTGGACTGAAGGCACGGTGAGGCCCGCGGCGAGCAGGCCGAGACCGACGATCGGGGTCAGGATGCGGATTGAACGCATGTCGCTCCTCCTTGGAGTGATCGGCCCGAGGAGGCGCCGGGGTCGAACTGGGGTGAGTGACGGGAATGCTCCCGACAAGCCCTGAGTGCCTTTCAGTTGTGGGAGCAGCCTAGTGCGTAGTAGCGATAGCGCTACGGCACTGGGGATGGGACGAAGCCGCACGAGATATCGCGGTTCGGCTGACGCAGGGTCAGCAGGTACGTCGTGACGGGATCATTGACGCAGGCGGAGGGCGTCTGCATGTAGGTGACGTGCTGGGTGCTCGCGTAGGAGATGGTGCGCGAACGAGCGAAGCTGTTGGCCATGCTCCTGCCCCAGACCCACGGAGTGGCCGAGTCGCCGGTGGAGAGCACGAACATCGGTGGTGTTGCTAGGGCGATCGTGTCGGTACCGCTCGGGGACGCGGGCGACATATCGGCCGGCAGTCCCTCGCAGATGGATGAGTTGAAGGACCACAGGGGCGAAGCGGTCCCGTATTGGCGTTCGGCGGCCATGGACGCGGCCGCGAGCTGACTGGCGGTGGGGCGGTCATGCAGGTCAGAGCAGTTGATGAGCACGAGTGTGATCGCCATGGGATTGGCTCTAGGACGGCCCATCCAGGCTTCGCCCGCATCGCGTAGTGCGCGTGCACGTCTGGGGGTGTTTGTTGCCACAACGGCGTCGTACAACTTGTTGACTTGCTCGCGAAGCGCTGGGTAGGCGACCTGCCTACCCAGCTGATCCTTCAACTGCAGGGCGAATTCCCAGCGTGTGAAGTCGCCGCTGGCCGTGGGGATGACGCTGTCGTCCAGGTAGTCAAAGATGACGTCGATCTTGTGGGCCTGGCCCCTTCCGATGATCGACGCGTACACCTGCTGGCTCACCTCGAGGGCGGCGGGGTACGTCGTGCCGAATCGGTACAGCGTCTCTCCGGCCATGACGCTGCCATCCATGATCAGCGCGCGCAGGCTGTTGGGAAAAGTCCGCGCATAGGCATGGCCGATCCGGGTGCCGTAGCTCATGCCCCAGTAGTTCCATTGCTCGTAGCCGAGTGCGATCCGCATCGCTTCGAGGTCCCGCACCACCTGCCAGGTTCCCAGGTAGGGAGCCGCATCCGGGTTGCCCGTCAGGCAGGCTGAGTTCGCCTCGGCATTGGCGGCGAGTTGCTCCTCCCAGAAGACTCGCCAGTCGACCGGACCAGTGGCAGGAGGATCGACGTCGCGGGGCTCGGGGCAGTCGTTGAGGACGGGACCGCTCAATCCGACACCGCGCGGATCCCAGGCCACGAAGTCGAAGCGTGCGCGCACGCTCGCGGGCAACTCGGAGTAGATTGCGGAGGTGTAGGTGATCCCCGCCGCTCCCGGACCGCCGGGATTGAAGGTCAGGCCACCACCGCGCTGCTTCGAGCGCTTCACGCGCAGCGCGATCTCAATCGTCCTGCCGTCATCGGGTGTCTGCCAATCCAATGGCACGGTCAACGTGGCGCACCGCGTTCCGGCGGGGAGTTTCTCGCCCGGTGGACAAGCCTCGTAGGCGAGCGTGGGAGTGAAGGCGGGGGCGGTGGTCTGGGGAGGTGCGGCCTGGGCGGGTAAGACGATGAGCCCGGCGGCCAGTAGGCCGAGGCTCAGGGCCGGCGCAGCAAGGCGGAATGGCTTCATGGCGGTCTCCTGGGTCATGGCCCGTCGAGGCGCCGCTTCGCGACTTGAGGCTAGGGAGATCCGCTCAGCCCGTCAAGGAGCCGATGTAGGCGTCGAGGAATGCCAGGCGATCAGCAGACAGGGCCACCGCCTGTTCGAGTGACGCGCCGGCTCCGTGCCCGGCCTGCCGGTCGATCCTGATGAGCATGGGTGCGCCATCGGGATTCGCATGCTGCAAGGTGGCCGCGAATTTGAAGCTGTGAGCAGGAACGACTCGATCGTCGCGTTCGGCAGTCGTGATGAGAGTGGGGGGATAGTCGACCCCGCTCCGCACGGTGTGAAGGGGCGAGTACCCAAGGAGGTAGTCGAACATCTCCTCGCTGTCATCCCAGCGGCCGTAGTCAGGTGCCCAGGCGTAGCCGATCGTGAAGTCCTGGTAGCGGAGCATGTCGAGGACGCCCACCTCAGGGATCACCGCGCCGAAGAGGTCCGGTCGCTGAGTGAGCACGGCGCCGGCAAGCAGGCCGCCGTTGCTCCGACCGTTGGCCGCGAGCCGATCTGAGCTGGTCCAGTCGTTGTCGATGAGCCACTCGGCGACACCGATGAAGTCGTCGAACACGTTCTGCTTGCGCAGGAGCGTGCCCGCTTCGTACCACTCCTGCCCGAACTCCCCGCCTCCGCGCAGTGTCGCCACGACGTAGACGCCTCCGCTCTCCATCCACGCGATGGCGCTCGTGGAGTAGTCCGGGGTGAGCGAGATATCGAAGCCGCCGTAGCCGTAGAGCCAGGTCGGACGGGCTCCGTTCGGCGTGGTCGTGCGCAGCCGCGAGATGAAGGCGGGGACACGCGTGCCGTCCTTGCTCGTGGTCCAGACCTGCTCGGTGACGAAGTCGGCCGGATTGAAGGGCACGGGCGGTGAGTACCACGTGCGCAGGCGACGCTGCTCGGTGTTGAGGGCGAGGACCTGCGGTGGCTGCAGGTAGCTCGTGTAACTGAGGAAGGCACCCGAGCTGCTGCCGCGCCGCGAGACGTGTGAGACGGTCCCGATGCCCGGCAGCCGCACGGCGCCCTCGAGCTCGCCACCCCGTGAGTAGACCTCGATCCGGCTGGACGCGTTCTCCTGGAAGTTCACGACGAAGCGCGTGCCGACAGAGGTGGCCTCGGCGATGGTGCGCTCGCCCTCCGGGATGACATCGACCCAGTTGCGGGAGGCCGGCCGCCGCAGGTCCACCCGCACGAGTCGCCGGTTGGGGGCGCCGGCTGTCGTGAGGACCCATGCGTGCCGCTCGTCCTGGGCGATGACCTTGTACGTCGCCTCGATGTCGAGACGGAGGACTCGCACGCGGGGCGCGCTTGGA
>CAINGG010000358.1 GCA_903848435.1 uncultured Actinomycetes bacterium
GCCCGAAGTCGTGACGACAGCAGCCGGCCGGTCCGACCCCTTGGCCAGGCCGAGGGCGAGGTAGGCACCGGACCTCTCGTCGATGCGCACGTGCAGCCGGACAAGCCCGCGGCGTTCGGCATCAGCCAGGCTGAGGGCGAGAGGTGCCGAGCGCGACCCGGGGCAGACAACGACGTCGCTGACACCTGCCGCGAGCAACTCCTCGACCACGGCACGCGCGATCGCCGGGCTGTCCACGCCAGAAGGCTCTCACGCTGCTATCCCATCCGCACGTACGCCCGGCCCGCCCACGCGAGCGCCCGGCCAACACCCCGCGCCCCGACTTTGATCGAGTTAGCGACACTTATGCGCCCGCGAAAGTCTCCCTAAGTCGTTCCAACTTTCACAGGGCGGCGATGAGCTCCTCGCCACCGGACTCCCACGCGTCGACGACGCGCTGCTTCCACCACCGGGCGCGGTCATCGCCGAGCAGGTCACGGGCCGCCATCAGCGCATCCAAGTCAGGAGCCACGCGGCCGACGTCGAGATAGCCGTCCTGCGGTACGCGCGGCTCCGAGACGACATCGCGCGCGAGCAGCACGCCGGTGCCGAGTCCGCACGCGGGCGGCTCGCCCGACAGCGCCGCCGCGAGAGCGAGTCCCGCCGAAAGCCCGACCGCGGAATCAAGCGCACCACTGACGACCACGGGTCCGCCCCACTCGCGCGCGAGCGCAAGGGCGGCCGCGACGCCACCGAGCGGTGCGACCTTCAGGATGACGATGTCGGCCGCCTCGAGCGCCCGCGGATCCGCGAACCGCACTGACTCATCGAGTGCGATCGGCACCTCGGTCGACGCACGCAGCTCGAGGATCTCGTCGACGGTCGGGCACGGCTGCTCGACGTACTCGAGGTCGTACGCCGACAGGCGGCGCAGCGCCCGCTCGGCGTCTTCGGCCGACCAGCCGCCATTGGCATCGATCCGCAGCAGGGCGGGCTCGCTGCGACCCAACGACCGCAGCGCAGTGTCCGCCGCATCGCGCACCGCGACCAGGCGCGCCTCATCGTCAGCGAGCACCTCGCCGATCGCCGCGACCTTCACCTTGAGAGTCGAGCACCCGTGCTCGAGCACCGCCCGCCGCGCGAGCGAGCCGGCGTCAGCAGCCGGAAGCGCGGGAATGATCGCGTTGACCGGCACGCGATCGCGCAGCGGCTCCGGCCACGTGCCGAACGCCGCTTCCGCCGCGGCGGCCAGCCACAGCGCACAGCCGCGCGGGGAGTAATCGTCGAACGGCGCGAACTCTCCCCAGCCACTCGGTCCGCGCAGCAGCACGCCCTCGCGCACCGTGATGCCGCGGAACCGATGCTGCAGTGGCAGCGCATACGGGACCGCGTCGTGCAGGAGGTCCGAGATGGTGATCGGCACGGGCTACGGGCGCTTGGGGAACTTCGTGAAGTCGGGCGTGCGGCGCTGGGCGTAGGCGTCGCGACCTTCCTGCGCTTCCTCGGTCATGTAGAAGAGCAGGGTGGCATCGCCCGCGAGCTGCTGGACGCCCGCGAGCCCGTCATCAGCGGCATTGTGCGAGGCCTTCAGCATCCGCAGCGCCAGCGGCGAGAGCGTGAGCATCTGCTGCGCCCACGCGACGGTCTCCTTCTCAAGGTCCTCGATCGGCACGACCGAGTTGACCAGGCCCCAGTCGTAGGCCTGCTCGGCGCCGTACTGCCGGCAGAGCATCCACACCTCGCGCGAGCGTTTCTGCCCGATGGTGCGAGCGAGCAGGCCCGAGCCGTAGCCGCCGTCGAAGGACCCGACCTTGGGCCCGGTCTGGCCGAACCTGGCATTGGACGCCGCGATCGACAGGTCGCAAACGACATGCAGCACGTGACCGCCGCCGATGGCATAGCCCGCGATCATCGCGATCACCGGCTTGGGAGTACGACGGATCTGGATCTGCAGATCGAGCACATTGAGGCGGCCGATGCCCTTCTTGGCGATCTCGTCGTCCCCGATGTAGCCGTCGTCACCGCGGATCATCTGGTCGCCACCGCTGCAGAACGCCCAGTCGCCCTGGCCCGTGAGGATGATGACGCCGACGCTGTCGTCGTCGCGTGCCCGGTTGAGAGCGTCCGCAAGCTCGAAGAGGGTCTGCGGCCGGAAGGCGTTGCGCTTCTGGGGCCGATTGATGGTGAGTTTCGCGATACCGGCGGCCTCGCCGGTCGACAGCTCGTAGCGAATGTCGGTGTAGTCGCCCTCGCTGACCCACTCGCAGGCGGGCACGATGCTGGAGTACGACGGGTCCTGGAGGGCCGGGCTGCCCTCGGGCACGACGGGCGGCAGTGCGTATCGCGTGCGCGAGTCGAACTCCTGGCTCACCATGCCTCCCTGCCTTGACGCGCCGACGTGGGCGCGCCCCCCAACCTAACCAGCCCTACTCTCATGCGCATGGCGGCACTCCCCTTGCGCATGGTGGACGTGGAGCCTGGAGTGGCCGGCCTCGCCGCTGTCAGCGCCGCCCTCACCGCACGCCTCGACGCTGACGGCCCGCCGTTCGCCCTCGTGCCGCAGGTTTCGCGGCACATCACCGCCGACTACGCCCGGATGGTCACCGATGCCGTGCGCCCCGGTGAGCCGGTCGACGATCCCGACACCGCACTCGTGGTCGCCACGAGCGGCTCCACGGGCATGCCCCGTGGCGTGAGCATCACGCGTGCCAACCTGCGGGCCGCCGTGCACGCATCCTGGGAGCGGATCGATGGCCTGCGCGAGTGCGCCTGGGTCATCGCGCTGCCGGTCACCTCCATCGGCGGGTTCGGCGCACTGGTGCGCGCCCACCTGGCTGGTACGCCGCTGCATGCCCTGCCCTCCATGGGCGGTGCGGCACCCTTCGACCCCGCTGACCTCCTCGCCCTCCCCGTGCGCGAGCCCTTTGCCATCTCACTCGTGCCGACGCAGATCGCCGACATCCTCGACTCGGAAAGCGCGACAGAGTGGCTCACTCGTGCCACGGCGGTGATCGTCGGTGCCGCGGCCATGCCGGCCGACCTGGCTTCGCGAGCGCGTGATGCAGGCATCCGCCTGGTCACCACCTACGGCATGACGGAGACGACCGGTGGCTGCGTGTACGACGGCTTGCCGCTGCCGGGGGTGACGATCGACATCGTCGACGGCCGGATCGAGGTCGAGGGACCGCAGGTCGCCGCGGGCTACCGCGACGGAAGCGATGGCTTCAGCGGGGACGCTCCCAAGCGTCGCTTCCGGACCACGGACCGTGGCGATTGGCGGGACGGCCGCCTCGTTGTCCTGGGGCGCCTCGACGACGTCGTCACCGTCAATGGCGTCAATGTCTCGCTCGGCGCCGTCGAAGCGGTCGTTCGCACCGAGCTTGGCGTGCGCGATGTTGCGGTCGTCGCCGCACCCGACATCCGGCGCGGCGCCCGCATCGTCGCCTACGTCGAGATGTCCGACCCGGCGGGCCTGCCCGCTATCGCAC
>CAINGG010000359.1 GCA_903848435.1 uncultured Actinomycetes bacterium
CCGGCTGGAGCCTGTCGCTGCCCGAGCCGGGACGGCACCTCAAGCCCGACAACGAGCCCGGTCTGGCGCCCACTGCAGCATCCGCACCCGACGTCATTGACAGCCTGCATGGCGTCATCGACTACTCGGCACCGCCCAGTGGTGCGCTGCTGCCCACGCTTCGCTTCAGCGATACGCCCTACGAGGTGCGCATTCGCTGGGTAGACCTCGGTGGGAATTCGCTGGATCCCAACGCGGACGGCGGCTCGATCCTCGAGGTGCCCTACCTGCGACACGATCCGGTCAACTCGCCGGCGCTCTACCTGGCGGCGACTCCCGTGTGGGGGGAGTCCGTGGCGGTGGCCGTGATCCGCACGGGCAATGAGCCGTCCTCTCGGGTGAATTCGTCGTCGCGATACATCGCGCCACCGCAGGTCTCTGCCGCCTTATGCCTTGCTCACGGTGTCTTCGACGATGCCAACGGGCGACCCAAGGCGGACGCCTACGCGACCATTGCCGAAAGGGAGACGGCGACGTTGCCGGGCGAGCTCCTCCAGCCCGCACCCGACACCGTGCCCTACCTGCCTGATCCGCTGGGCAAGGGACTGTTCATCCGCGGCGTGCCCACGGCGGGGCGCAACTATGACGGAGAGTTCTCCGTTGCCTACGGCGGGTCATGGCCGCAGCGCAAGATCATCGGCATCACGGTCGAAGGGCGGCGTGCGCCGGGCATCACCCAGGACGCGAAGGGGCTGATCGTCGGGCTTCCCTTGGGGCGGGTGGCCCACCTGCGCCTATCGAACTCGCTCGATGCCAACGGCCTGAAAGTGATGGACCTCTGGCGCCGCGCTACGGCCGCGGGTGCCGGGCGACAGGCTCGAGCCCTGGCCGGTGCGTATTGGCAGCTCACGCCCGATCGCGTGCTCGTGATCGTGCATGCGTCGCAGCGACCCGTCACGGTGCCGCGATTCCCCACGGGCCGCGAACGTCGCTGGACGGTGACGCGTCCGCCCGGGCAGAGCGCGGTTAGCCTGCGCGGCCAGGTCGACGTCGATCAGCCCTCCACCGAGTCCGTGGATCTCATGGGCACTCGGACGTTCGCCATCGATGATGGCCCGGGCACCGTGAGACCGGTCGTCGTGATCGATGCGGACATGGGTGTCCTCGGCAACTCCGCGATTCCAGATCCCGGGCCGGGCGGAGGCAGCGCGACGATCCCCGTGGGTGTACGAGCGGCCTTCCCCGACACCCGTCACGAGCTCATCAAGGTCAGCGCACGCGGTACCTCCCGGTTTGCCGAATACTTCCGTGACTCTCGGGTGGTTCGGTCGTCACTGGATCCGGTGATCCTGGCGGGAGGCAAGCCCGTCGTGGAGGGCTCGGTGCGAGTGACGTACCTCAACGCTGGCGCCACGGTGACAGCGTCACCCGAGGCCTACCTGCTCACTCCCGACACCGGCACGTTCGTCATCCGAGACGATGTGTCGGCCGCTGATCGCATTCCGCTCGGCAAGGACGTGACGATCAGTTTCATCCCCGGGCCTATTACCCGAGGTTCCCTGGACGATGCGCGCGGCGTCGCTGTCGACGCCACTCGCGTGCGCCTCGACGTGCCGAGTAGCGCACGCCCGGTCCTGCCCCAGGCGGAGTGGATCCTGCCGGCGTTCGCCTGGTCGTCCGGACAGGGCGGACTTTCCAGTACGCGCCAGGGACGCACGCTTCGGATCTACCTGGCGCGCCCGTGGTTCACCTCGGGCGTGGGCGAGCGGCTGGCGGTCGTGCTGCGTCCCGCCAACTCCAGCGACAACGACGCGCGAGATGCACTCGTCACACGCTGGGGCCTGGACCCGATCACTCGCGGAGGCAATCTGCCGACCGGAGGGTTCGGTGGTTTCCCGCGCCGCAACGACTTCGTCGGGGGTACGTCGGTCACCAACGTCGACCTGGCCGAGTTCGCCACGCGAGTGGACCTCGTCACCTACGAGGTCGGTGCACACAATGCGGACGGCGCGGTCAGCGGGTTCGATGAGGAACGCGATTTGTACTACGTCGACATCACGTTGAACACCGCCGCCGCCTATCGCCCCTTCGTGCGACTGGCACTCGCCCGCTACCAGCCCGACAGTGTCAGCGGGCTCGAGCTTTCTCCCGTCTCCATCGTCGACGTGGTGCAGCTCGAGCCCGATCGCAGCGCCACGGTGCGGTTCTCCAACCTGCCCAAGACACCATCGCGCGAGACAGCGACGGTCACCCTCACGGGGCGCTCCTACATCGCGAACGAGGCAGGGCCGGGCCCAGGCACAGCTGTGGTGATCCTGGAGCGTTACGACGGACCTGCTCCCAAGGGGGATGCGCGCATGTTCAACCCCCACGCCAGTGCGGCCTGGACTGAGGTAGCGCGCTCGACCATGCGCGGCCAGCTCGATCAGCGCGAACCTGGGCTGGCCACATGGACGGGCTCAGTCACCGTCGACAAGAACCGCCAGGGCAAGTATTTCCGCATTGTCATTGAGGAGTTTGAGCGCATCCGCACCGACGGGAGCGCCTCTGCTACCTCGGCTGGCAACCAGCAGCAGAGCGTGGGCGAGCGACTCGTCCACCAGGACATCTTCCGGATCTAGGAGCAGCGTGATGACGACGAGTTCGCTCGCGAAGCGACGCAGGGGCGCACTGGCAGTGCTCACCTCTGGCGCGGTCGTCGCCGGGCTGATCATCGGCCCGGCCCAGGTGGGCCACACCGCCCCGGACGAGATGACCGTCGCCTCGGTGACACGCCATCTCGAGAGCCGGGATCTGGCGGACTCCGCGCGTGACTCTCATCGGACCCCGCGATATGAGCCGACGGAGAATCCCGTGCGCAACCTCATCGTCGCGGGTCCTTTCCTGCAGGAGGGCACGGACGGGCGGCAGCGTTACTCGGCCAGGCTGACCTGGGATGCACCGCTCGATCCAGAGGATCCGACGGAGACCGACTACGTCGACGAATACGTGATCCGGGCTAACCCTGACTGGCGTCCGCAGTACTGGAAAGAATTCCGCACTGGCAAAGAGCGGGTCACGATCCGCAACATGCTTCCTGGGCGTACCTATAAGGTAGTGGTCCAGCCCGACACGATCTTCGGATCCGACAACTACTACGAGCACATTGAGGCCAAGGTCGAGATCCGTATCCCGGGGGA
>CAINGG010000360.1 GCA_903848435.1 uncultured Actinomycetes bacterium
GCCCTCGAGCTCGATGATCCGGTGCGTCGGTGGCTGCCATGGGCAGCCACCATCGGGCTGCCCGCGGGGTCCGCCGAACTGACGGTCCGCCACCTGCTGACCATGACGGGCGGCTTACCGACCGACGATCCCTGGGGCGATCGGCAGGAGTCCTTGCCGATCGGGGACTTCGACCGGCTGGTCGCGGGGGGCCTGTCGTTCTGCCGGCCGCCCGGTATCGACTTCGAGTACTCCAATCTCGGCTACGCCCTGCTCGGGCGCGTCATCGCGCAGGTTGCGGGCGAGGACTATCGCGACGTGGTGCGCACCCTCGTGCTGGATCCGCTCGGTATGTCGTCATCGACCTTCAACGCCGACGAGGCGCGCGAGCGAGCCATCGGATACCGCGTCGTTGAGGCGGGCTTGGTCGAGCAGCCCGAGGGCGCATCGGGTGCGTTCAGCCCGATGGGCGGCATGTGGAGCACCGTCGACGACCTCAGTTGCTGGATCGCGTTTCACGAGGCGGCCTGGGCAGACGACCCGGAAGCCGGCCCCCTGTCACGGTGGTCGAGACGCGAGATGCAGCGGCCGCACGTGCTGGCGCAGGTGGAGGAGGCAGGAGGCGCTTCGGCCGACTCTTACGGATTCGGCCTTCACGTCACCGACCACACGCGCCTGGGCCGCTTCATCCATCACAGCGGCGGCTACCCGGGCTTCGGCTCGCACATGCGCTGGCACCCGGACACCCGCTGGGGGATCGTCGCGCTCGCCAATCGCACCTACGCCAACATGCGCAAGGTCTGCGCCGAGCTCCTTTTCGAGATCGTCGCCGACGAGGCGGAGGCCGCCCGGCGCGCGCGCGGAGTCGATCGCCTGTGGCCGGCGACGAAGCGGGCGATGGCCACGGCTGAGGGACTGCTCTCCGACTGGGATGACGCGATCGTCGATGAGTTCGGTGCGATGAACCTTGACCTCGATCAACCGCGCGAGGAACGCCGCCGCCATTGGGAGCGCCTCTCGCGCGAGCGCGGACCCTTCAGCGAGCAATCCGATACGCTCACGAGTCGAAGCCCGGCGCATGCGCGCTGGCGCATGCTCGGAGAGCATGGCGACGTCTGGCTGGAGGTGCTCATGACGCCCGAGGGCGAACCGCGCATCCAGACGCTGGCGGTCACCGCTGCCGATGACCGCGGAGAGCGCTGATGGCCTGGGTCCTCCTGGTGCTGGCCATCGCCGCTGAGGTTTTCGGCACGCTCTCCCTCAAGGCCAGCGACGGCTTCTCCCGGCTCTGGCCTTCTTTGGGCGTGGTCGCGGGATATGCCGTGGCCTTCACCCTCCTGGCCTTCGTGCTCAAGATGATGGGTGTGGGGCCGGCTTACGCCATCTGGGCCGCCCTGGGGACCGCGGGTGCCGCCATCGGCGGGTGGGTGCTCTTCGGCGAGCGCCTGACGTGGATCACGATCAGCGGCATCGTCATCGTCGTGATCGGAGTCGTGGTGATCACCCTCGGCGAGGCACGCACCTGACCTAGCCGGCGATGAGGTCGTCGCGGAAGGCGCTCGCGGGATACGTGCCGAGGATGTGGACGTATTCGGTGTAGAACGCGAGTTCTTCGAGGGCCAGTTGCAGCGGGCGATCGTCGGGGTGACCCTCGACGTCGGCATAGAATTGCGTGGCCGAGAAGGAGCCCCCTAGCTGGTAGCTCTCCAGCTTGGTCATGTTGACGCCGTTGGTGGCGAATCCGCCGAGCGCCTTGTAGAGAGCAGCCGGCACATTGCGTACGCGAAAGACAAACGTGGTGATGACTGGCCCAGCATCGCGTGGTGGATCCTGCGCCTCACGGGCCAGTATCAAGAAGCGCGTCGTGTTGTTGTGCTCGTCCTCGACGTCCTCGGCGAGGATCGTCAGCCCGTAGAGCTCCGCGGCCAGGCGCGGGGCGAGCGCAGCAATGCTTCGGTCATCGGCCTGGGCAACCTCGCGGGCTGCTCCCGCCGTGTCGTCGGCGACGATGCCGCGCCATCCATGCTCGCGCAGCAGCCGCCGGCACTGGCCCAGGGCATGCGTGTGACTGCGCACCGCGCCGATATCGGACATCGTGGCGCCCGGCACTCCCATGAGGTGAAAGTGGATCGGCATGAAGTGCTCGCCGACGATGTGCAGCCCCGACTCTGGCAGTAGGTGGTGGATGTCGGCCACGCGTCCGGCGATCGAGTTCTCCACGGGGATCATCGCCAGGTCGGCGGCGCCCTCCTGCATCACGCCGAAGGCGTCTTCGAACGTCGGGCAGGGCAGGGTCTCGAGCTCGGGGTAGACCTGACGGCAGGCCGCGTCGGAGTTGGACCCGGGCTCACCTTGGTAGGCGATGACCGAGGGGCCACCTGACGCAGACATGCGGGGGAGCCTACTTGTCGTCGGACTTCCCCGACGACCGCGTGGCGAATGTGAAGGCGGCGAGGGCGAGGACCAGCGCACCCGCCCCGATCCCGACCAGCATCGTCGACTGGGCATCCTTGCCCTCGACGAGTTCGCCGAGGAACACCACGGCGATCACGGCGACGACCACGCCGATGAGCTTGCCCTTGAGGTCGTCGAGCGAGTGGATTTGCAGCCACGGGGGCAACTCAACTCTCTCGTCGACGAACAGTTCGTAGAGGCCGTAGCCGATGACGAGAAGGACGGTGGCCAGGAGAAGGGTGTCGACAGCTGCCAGCACCGAGACCGTCGACTCCTTGAGAGGCACCTGGGTGCTGACGAGCTTCACGGCCGCGGCACCCATCTGCCACAGCCCGGTCACGATCAGGATGAGGCCGCCGATGAGGGCGCCGATGGAAGGCAGCACCACGACGTACCGCGACATTTCGATGATCCGGCGCACGCCTGAAGGATACTCTCCGGGAGGCAGCGGCAGTGAGGAGTTCGCCATGA
>CAINGG010000361.1 GCA_903848435.1 uncultured Actinomycetes bacterium
GCGGGTGCGATCGTGCGCAGCGGATAGGTCTCCTGCACGTAGGTCGTTCCGCGGGCCAGGGGCACGATGGCGTAGCCCACGTCGGTCCGAGTCTCGTCCTGGGCCCTGATCACGCAATAGACGTCGGCCTGGGCTGATCGGCGTACCTCGAAGGTCACGTCGACGCGATCGCGCCCCTCGACCTTCCAGGCCAGGAGCTTGGGCTGGACGCCGGGGGCGAGGAGGTTGTAGGCGACGTAGGCGAGGGCGGCGACGAAGCCCACGACCACGAGGCCGATCAGCGCGTAGGCCCACCAGGGAGTCCGGCGCACCCCGTAGCGGGCCTGCAGGTGCGGCGGGAGGGACTTGCCGCTGATCGTGCTGCCCACCGCACCTCCTGTCGCCGATATGCACGCCACTTGGGACACTAGTGTGCGTGAGCCTCCCCCTGCGCCTCATGGCGGTGCATGCACACCCCGATGACGAGGCGAGCAAGGGGGCAGCGACGACCGCCCACTACGTCCGCGAGGGCGTCGACGTGATGGTGGTCACCTGCACTGGCGGCGAGAGGGGCGACGTCCTCAATGCCGCTGCGCAGGAGGACGTCGATCGACACGGGTTGGCGGAGGTGCGCCGCCGCGAGATGGCCGAGGCCGCGCGCATCCTGGGGGTGCGGCATGCGTGGCTCGGCTTCGAGGACTCCGGCTATCCCGAGGGCGAACCCAAGCCACCGCTGCCCTCCGGGTGTTTCGCGGACCTGGCGCTCGAGGTTGCCGCGGCCCCGCTGGTCGCCCTCGTGCGCGAGTTCCGTCCGCACGTCATGACGACGTACGACGAGAACGGCGGATATCCGCACCCTGATCACATCCGCTGCCATGAAGTCGCTCTCGAGGCGTTCACCAAGGCGGGGGATGCGTCGGCCTACCCCGGCACCGGCGAGCCGTGGCAAGCGGCGAAGCTCTACTACAACATGTCCTTCACCCGCGATCGCGTGGTGACGTTCCACGAAGCGCTTGTCGCCGCGGGCATGGACTCGCCCTACGCCGAATGGCTCGAGGACTGGGACGAGGGCGAGGAGAATCGCGTGACGACGCGGATCCGAGTCGACGAGTTCTTCCCGGTGCGCGACGACGCATTGCGCGCACATCGCACGCAGGTCGATCCTGACGGCATGTGGTTCGCCGTACCGCTCGACATGCAGCGCAACCTGTGGCCCACCGAGGACTTCCACCTCGCCATCACCCACGTGCCGACCGACCTGCCCGAGTCAGATCTCTTCGCCGGGCTGCGAGGGGCATGATGGGTTCTGTGACCGCGTGGCTGAGCGTGCTGCTGCTCACCGAGAGCCCGGTGCCCAGCCCGTTGCCCGAAGAGCCGCCGATCGATCCGTCGCGAGTCACGCCGGGGATCTTGGGCTTCTTGTCGTTCATGTTCCTCGTGGTCGCGGTGTTCCTGCTCTATCGGTCGATGCGCAAGCAGATGTCCAAGGTCGATCCCCATCTGCCCGACGGGCCCGGTGACAGGGAGCGCGCCGAGGATGCCCGCTTGACCGAGGAGGCCGAGGTGCGCGGCGAGGAGCAGGCGCGCGACGGCACCGACGGCGCGCCGGAGACCCGGGGCTGACAGATGGACCGCCAGCGATCGGCGGCCCAGATCGTCGCGCTCACTCTCG
The DNA here is from genome assembly GCA_903848435.1 of uncultured Actinomycetes bacterium. Classification (GTDB taxonomy): domain Bacteria; phylum Actinomycetota; class Actinomycetes; order S36-B12; family S36-B12; genus Mxb001. The sequence goes on from CAINGG010000361.1 coordinate 1,652, forward strand.
CGGCCATCGTGGCCTCCGCGGCCTGCGTAGTCCTGGGCCTGTGGCAGGGCGGGCGCACGCTCGACATCATCGAGGCCGAGCGGGCTGCGCTGAGCGCGCCCATCCCTGTGCTCGACGCAGTGAGCGTCGAGGGCTACCCGGGCGAGTCGATCGGTCGCCCGGTCACGGCCGAAGGCACCTATGTCGATGGAGAACAGGTGCTCATCGCTTCGCGCGCCTGGCAGGGCATGCCCGGCTCATGGGTGGTGACGCCGCTGCGCGTCGGCGATCAGATGGTGGCGGTGCTGCGCGGATGGGTCGACTCCCCGGGATCTCCGGCCACTGCCGTGCCGACCGGGTCGGTCATCGTGTCCGGGGTACTGCAGCCCTTCGACGAGTTCTACGGCGAGGGCACCGTGCTGCCCGATGGCCAGCTGGCAGCGATCTCCCGGCCCGTGCTCGAGCAGGCCTGGGGCACAGCGGTCGTGTCGCTCGTCCTCGTGCTCAAGGAGCAGCAGCCCGCATCGTCGCCGGCGCCTGAGCCGGTCGAGGCCGCCGTTCAGACGGCCAACGTCCCCTTCCCGATCCAGAATGCGGCGTACACGCTTCAGTGGTTCGTCTTCGCTGTCTTTGTGTGGCTCATGTGGTGGCTCTGGCTGCGCCGCTCTCCGCGCGAGGATGCGGCCCTCCCGACGGCAGATAGCCTGGAGACATGAAGGGCCTCTCCGGCGCACTGCTGCGCTACCGCATCATGGCGTGGGTCACCGGCGTGCTCCTCGCCGTCATGTGCGTCTTCGGGCTGCCGGCGAAATACGCCTTCGACCTGACCGGCGACGGCGTCATCGGCACCCTCTACTCCGTCGGCTGGGTGGCGCATGGCTGGCTCTACATCATCTACGTCGCAACGGGCCTGGATATCTGCTTCCGCATGCGCTACAGCGTGCTGCGCACCCTTGCCATCCTGCTAGCCGGCACCATCCCGTTCGCTTCGTTCTTCGCCGATCACTATGTCGCGAAGTCCGTGCATGCGCGAGAGGCCGGGATGGCGGCGGCCACGGGATAGCCGGTCCGCCTCACTAGGCGTGCGGGACATCCTCGACCTGTGCGGCGCGACTGCGGTCCGGGCGCGTGGCGAGGTAGGAGCCGACGAGCACGAGCGGAAAGCCAAGGGCGAGCCCGAGCGTGATGGGCTCGGACAGGACCACGACGCCGAGGGCGACGGCGACTGCTGGATTCAAGAAGGTGATAACGGTCATGCGCGACGGTCCCACCTCGCGCACCAGCGCGAAGAAGATCAAGAACGCGATGGCCGTGCAGAGCACGCCCAGGACCGCGATAGACCACCATGCCTCGGCGGGCACCGGCTCGGTGGGCCGCTGCACCCAGGCGATCGGCGCGTAGAGCACGGCATTGAAGGCAAGGGCGATCGTGATGACGGCAAGCCCGGGTGCACCGGCCAATTTGGTGGAGATGATGATGGGCCCGAGCGCGTAGCCGATGACGGTGAGTGCTGCGGCGCCCACGGCCCACGTCTGGTCGCGCGGGATGTCGAGCCCGACCAGCAGAGCGACGCCGCTGAATCCGATCGCCAGGCCCAGGATGCGACCCCAGCCCAGCCGTCGATCCAGCCCCATGGAGCGAGCCAGGATCGCGGCCACAATGGGCACGGCGGCGATCAGCAGAGCTGTCGTCGAACTCGGCAGCGCGGTCTCGGCGTAGCCCAGGAGCAGGAAAGGCCCCGTCACTTCGACGACGCCGAAGAGCGCGATCCACGGAAGGTACTTCCGCACTCCCGTGAACTCCCCGCGCGCGGCTGCGATGGGCAGCAGGAGCAGGGCGGCAAGCCCGACGCGCAGCGCCACCATCACCGACGGCTCGACGCTCGTCACCGCGATGCGGATGAAGAGATACGGCGTGCCCCAGATGACGGAGAGCGCGATGAAGAGCGCGAGGCCGCGGCGGCTCATGCGCGGCTAGAACGTCGGGGTGGGGGAGGTGAGCGTGCCCACGAGGATGAGGACAAGGACAAGAAGGCTGGCCGCAAGTCCGATGTAGCCGGTGACGAGCCCGGTGACGGCCAGCCCGCGGCCGGGCAGTCCGGTGCGATTGATTGTCGACAGCGACAGGTGGCCGAGCACGATCGCGAGGACCGGCAGCACCGGGAGGAAGGACAGGCAGCCAGCCAGCGCGAGCCCCGCGACACCGGTGGCCAGCGACGCGATGGCCATGCCGGGCGCCTTGGGTCGCGGCGGATACGCGGTCGGATTCGGCGGCGGATAGGCCGGTGGGTTCGTCACGGCGTCACGCTACTCGGAGCCTCAGGCATCGGGCATGCGCCACTCGACCGTGCGCGCGCACTCACGCAGTCCCCGCGCGCGATAGTTGGGCAGCGCGGCGGGGCCATCGAGGTCGCACGTGTGCACCCAGACGCGCTCGGTGCCAGGGAGGCTCCACGCCAACTCGATCGTGCGCGCCAGCAGCCATCCGCCCAGTCCACGGCCGATCGACCCTGGAAGCAGTCCGAAGTAGGCGATCTCGACGCTTCCGTCGCCCTGCTCCTCCAACTCGGCGTAGCCCGCGTCAACTCCGTCGAGCCGGCAGACGATGAGGTGGTGCTCTGGCCGGTCGACCCAGTCGGCCCATTGCTCCGGGCCCCACGGCAGACGATCGACCCAGGCCCAGTCGGCGCCGACGCGACGGTAGAACGACTCGGACAGGTCCGGGCGTGACTCAGC
>CAINGG010000362.1 GCA_903848435.1 uncultured Actinomycetes bacterium
CGCAGGTCGTCACGTGGATCGCCGACCGATTCGCCGGACGACCGGCGCCGCGTACATGCGACGTGCCTCCGCCGGTGCCGCCGCGTCCACCCAGCCCCTAGTCGTCCGGTGCGACCAGCGGTCCGGTCTTGGCGACGGGGAAGTAATCCTGGCCGATGCCCGAGGTGCGCTTGGGGACCATCACCGAGCGGAGCCACGACACGATCTCGTCACCGTCCTGGTTGAGCCCGCGCGTCTTCATCGTGATGATGCCCATCTCGGGCCGCGAGGAACTCTCGCGCTTGTCGGTGCAGATGGACTCGGCGTAGATGGTGTCTCCGACGTAGACCGGATGGGTGAGCTTGATGTCGGTCCACCCGAGATTGGCAACGGCGTTCTGGCTCATGTCGAGCACCGACAGGCCCAGCACCAAGGCGACCGTCAATCCGGAATTGACGATGATGCGACCCTGCGTGATCGGGTTGGACTGCGCGAGGTCGGCGTTGAAGTGGTTCTGGTTGGTGTTGCAGGTCAGCAGGGTGAACCAGGTCGAGTCCGCCTCGGAGATGGTCCGGCCCAGGGGGTGCTGATAGGTGTCGCCGACGACGTAGTCCTCGAAGAAGCGGCCCAGCTGGGCCGGATGCACGGTTGCCATGGGGGCATCCTGCCGCCTGCCAGGGGGTCAAGGTCCCCAGGGTGGCCTCCTTCCCCAACTCGGGTGAGAATCAACGGGTGACCTCGACCCCGGACACCACGGCGGACCTCGCCGCAGCCTCCCGCGTGTGGAATTCCGTCCAGACGGTGATCTCGGGCAAGCCCGAGACCGTGCAGACGGCCCTCACCGTGCTGCTCGCCGGCGGCCACCTCCTGGTGGAGGACGTGCCCGGCGTCGGCAAGACGATGCTGGCCAAGAGCCTGGCCCGCTCCCTCGGCTGCTCGGTGCGGCGCATCCAGTTCACGCCCGACCTGCTGCCCAGTGATGTGGTCGGGGTCAACGTCTACAACCGCGATAGCCGCGACTTCGAGTTCAAGCCTGGCGCGATCTTCGCCAACATCGTCGTCGGCGACGAGATCAACCGAGCCTCGCCCAAGACCCAGTCCGCGCTCTTGGAGTGCATGGAAGAAGGACAGGTCACCGTCGACGGCACCACCTACCTCCTCGGCCAGCCCTTCATGGTGATCGCCACGCAGAACCCTGCCGAGATGGAGGGCACCTACCCGCTGCCCGAGGCACAGCGCGATCGCTTCATGGCCTGCGTCAGCATGGGCTATCCCGATCGGACCAGCGAGGTCGCCATGCTCGAGTCGCATGGTTCGAGCGATCCCCTCGATGACGTCACGGCCGTCACCGACGCCACCGAGGTGCGCGAGATGATCGAGGCCGTACGCCGCGTCCACGTCTCACCGGCCCTGCACGCCTACGTCGTGGACCTGGTCGCCGCCACCCGTACCAGCCCGCGAGTGCGCCTGGGGGCCTCGCCTCGCGCGGCCCTCCACCTCGTACGAGCGGCCCGCGCCTCGGCTGCCCTCGCCGGCCGGGGCTACGTCCTGCCCGACGACGTGCAGCGGCTCGCCGGCCCGGTGCTGGCCCACCGCCTCCTGCTCAGCACCGACGCGCACCTGGCTCGGCTCACCCCCGCATCCGTCATCGCCGAGACCATCGAGCGCGTGCCGGTGCCCGCGAGCCCGTGAAGGCCGCCCTACGCGGGCTGACCTTCCGTGGCAAGGGCCTGATCGCGGTCGGGCTCGGCCTTGCCGTCGGCGCGATGATCTCCGAGCAGCGCGACCTACTACGCATCGCCGTCTTGCTGCTCGCCCTGCCGTGCGTGTCGGCGTTCCTTGTCGCGCGCACTCACTTCCGGCTGGGCGCCGAGCGGACCATCACACCGCCCCATGTGCCAGTCGGCACGGTCGGCGAAGTGCAACTGCAGATCACCAACCTGTCGCGCTCGCGCAGCGGCACGCTCCTGCTCTTCGACGCCGTCCCGGGCGCGCTCGGTCGCCCGGTCACGCGCGTCCTCGAGCGCGTCGAGGCAGGCGGGTCGCGCACCACGACCTACCCACTCGACGCCACGCAGCGCGGACGCTACGAACTCGGACCGCTGTCGATCACG
>CAINGG010000363.1 GCA_903848435.1 uncultured Actinomycetes bacterium
ACGATGTCGACGCACCCGGCCACCGTCGGAACGACGAAGTCAGCCGAAATGTTCTGGCCCGCGAGGAGGGGAAGGGTGCACAGCTTGGTGACGGCCTCGCGGGCCGAGTTCGCGTGCAGCGTGGCGGCCGCAGGCATCCCGCTGTTCATCGCCACGAGCAGGGCGAGGGCCTCCGACTGACGGACCTCGCCCACGACGAGGCGCGAGGGTCGCATGCGCAGTGCCTCGCGGACTAGGCGCCTGAGAGGGATCTCTCCGGTGCCCTCCAGGCTCGCGTCACGCGTCTGCATCGCGACCCAGTCCGGATGGTGGGGCAGGTTGATCTCGAAGACTTCCTCGCAGCTGACAACGCGCTCGCTCGCGGGCAGGCAGCCGAGCAGGGCGTTGAGCAGCGTCGTCTTGCCGGCTTGGGTGCCCCCCGCGACCACGATGTTGAGACCGCTCACGACTGCGGCCTCGAGGAACGTCGCCGCCTCGGACGTCAACGTGCCGGCCGGCACCAGGTCGTGCACCTGCGTCGGGCGCATGACGAAGCGCCGGATGTTGACGGCCCAGTGCGCTCTGGTGATGTCGGGGATGGCCACATGGAGTCGTGAGCCATCGGGGAGCATGGCATCGACAAAGGGGGTGCTGAGGTCGATGCGTCGCCCTGACCACTGGAGCATGCGCTCAACCAGGCTGCGCACCTCGGCATCGGTGAGGACCGTGGTCGTCAACTCGCTTCGCCCCGCTCGGGCGACGAAGACTCGGCCGGGTTCGTTGATCCAAACTTCTTCGACCTCGGGGTCGTCGAAAAAGGGCTGCAGGGGGCCGAATCCCGAGACACGATCATGGACCTGCTGTGCGACGTCGTGCGTGTCGACGCCTACGTCGATGCCCTCCAGTGTCTCGGCGAGGACCGCTTCGTCGACGGCCTTGCGAATCGAGTCGCGATCGCGGATCGGGTCAATGCCAGTCCGCCGAACGGCGTCGCGCACTCGATCCTCTACGCGCTCGATGAGTGCCCGCTCCATGTGATCCCCCTGTCGCCTTGTGCCTGATGCAACGACGGTAGGAAGCGGGACCACACCAAACAATGCGAGATCGCGCACTGTGGATGCGCGCTAGCTCATCGCTCACGAATCCGCCAGGATTCGGGCCGACGACACCCTCAAGCGAGCACGGGGCATGCGTGATGTCGCGTGATCGGCCCGTGCAGGCGACGAGGCGCCTAGGAGCCGCCTGCCATGAGCCGCCCGACATGCGCCCGGTCGGCATCGGCGGCGTCGAGCACGTCGACGATCCTGCCGTCGTACATCACGCCCACGCGATCGGACAGGCCCAGGATCTCGTCGAGCTCGGCAGAGACGAGCAGGACGGCGGCGCCGCGGTCACGAGCACCGACGATCTGGGAGTGAATGAACTCGATGGAGCCCACGTCAACGCCGCGCGTGGGCTGAGCCGCGATCAGGAGCACGGGGTTGGCGGCGAGTTCGCGGGCGATGACCACCTTCTGCTTGTTGCCGCCGGAGAGAGACTGCACGGTGGTATCGGTGGACGGCGTGCGGATATCGAACTGCCGCACGAGGTCGGTGGACAGGGCATTGATGGCCTTGCGATTGCGCACGCCCCGCGAGGCGAACTCCGGCTCGTCGAAGCGATCGAGGACGAGGTTGTCGGCGACGGAGTAGGGCCCGACGAGGCCGTCCTTCTCGCGGTCCTCGGGCACGTGGCCGACTCCGAATGAGTGGATTTCGTGGGGCGGCTTGTTGAGGATGTCGCGTCCTTCGACCGTGACGGCCCTGGCGGTGCAGCGGCGGAGCCCGGTGAGGGCTTGCACGAGCTCGCGCTGGCCATTGCCCTCGACACCGGCGATGCCGAGGATCTCACCGGCACGAACCTGGAGGGAGACATCGCGCACAGCCGGGAGGCCGAGATCGTCGGTCGCGGAGAGGCCCTGCACGTCAAGCACGAGCTCACCGGGACGGGCCGGCGCCTTGTCGACCCGCAGCAGCACGCCGCGGCCGACCATCATCTGCGCGAGGCCTTCCTGGGTGGTCTCGGAGGGCACGGTCGTGCCGGCCGACTTGCCACCACGGAGCACTTCGATGGTGTCGGCAACGGCGAGTACCTCGCGCAGCTTGTGCGTGATGAAGATGACGCCGACGCCGTTGTCGGCGAACCCGCGCATCACGCGCAGCAGATCGTCCGTCTCCTGCGGGGTGAGCACCGCAGTCGGCTCGTCGAGGATGAGGATGTCGGCCTTGCGGTAGAGCGCCTTGAGGATCTCGACGCGCTGCTGGGTGCCCACCGGGAGGTCCTCGACATAGGCGTCGACGTCGACCTTGAGCCCGTATTCCTCGGACAGACGCGCGACCTCATCGCGTGCCTTCTTCATGTTGACGAAGGGCCAGCGGGTCGGCTCGTCACCAAGGATGACGTTTTCGGCGACTGTGAAGACCGGGACGAGCTGGAAGTGCTGGTGGACCATGCCGATGCCGCGCTTGATGGCGTCGCGAGGCCCTGACAGTCGCACGGCCTGGCCCTTGATCGTGATCTCGCCTTCGTCGGGGGCGTAGAGGCCGTAGATCATCTTCACCAGAGTCGACTTGCCCGCTCCGTTCTCGCCGAGGAGAGCAAGGATCTCCCCCCTATGCAGGGTCAAGGACACGTCTTCGTTGGCGACAACGCCGGGGAAACGCTTGGTCAGGCCGGTGGCCTGGAGGAGGACGGGACGATCAGCGTCGGCGGCCATCGTCAATCCTTCTCATATGGTCGGCCGACGGCGGCGGGTGGCTTGATGCGGCCCGAGACGATCGCCAGCAGGACGATCGTCAGGACGTAGGGCAACATGTTGATGAACTGCTGCGGGATGGCGACGACTTCGTCGGCCTGAAGTTGGCTAGCCAGCCCCTGAGTGAGGCCGAAGAAGAAGGCCGCCGCCAGGGCGCCGATCGGATTCCAGGCGCCGAAGATCATGATGGCCAGGGCCGTGAAGCCACGACCGGCCGTGAAGCCGCGCTCGAAGGTACCGGCCGCTTCGATAGCCAGGTAGGCACCGGCCATGCCTGCGAGCGCCCCCGCGATGGTGACATTCCAGAAGCGCATCGGGTCAACGCCGACACCGGAGGTGTCAGCCGCGCTCGGCTTCTCGCCGACCGCGCGAGTGCGTAGGCCCCAGCGCGTCTTGAAAAGCAGCACCCACAGGACGAGCGGGATGATGAGCGCGGCGTAGGTGAAGAGGCCGTTGTTGAAGAGGACCGGGCCGATCAGGGGGATGTCGGACAGCACGGGGATGGCCACGATGGGCGTATTGCCCGGGAGAACCTGCCCCTGTGCGTAGAAGAAACTCGTGAGGCCGACCGCGAGGATGTTGATGACGGTGCCGGCAATGATCTGGTCCATCTTCCACGTCACCGCTCCCGTGGCCAGGAAGGCGCCCATGATCATGCCGGTGCCGATGCCAATGAGGGTGCCGAGGATGAGGTTGCCGGTCACCGCAGCCCCGAAGAACCCCGCGAAAGCGCTCATCAGCATCTGACCCTCGATGCCGATGTTGATGACACCACTGCGCTCGCAGATGATGCCGACCATGGCAGCGAGGATGAGCGGCACGGCGTAGCGAAGCGAGAACGACAGCACCGAGACCGTGCGCACCTCGTCGAGGAAGAAGCAGACGACGATGGCGATGCCGATGATGGTGGCCAGGCCGTAGGCGTAGCGGGGTCTCATGAGCCCCACCCCTGGGTGACCTGTGTCTGCTTGATGTTGCGGTTGCGGAAGAGCAAGCGAGCGACGATCGGGGCCGACACGAGGAGCAGCGTGATCGCCAGGATCACGTCGACCACCTCGGGCTCGATGCCGGTCTGGAACTGCAGGGCGGCCGCGCCCGACCGCAGTGTGCCGATGAGGATGGCGGCCGGGATCGTGGCGATGGGATTAGCCCGAGCGAGGAGGGCGATCGTGATGCCGTCGAATCCCAATCCGGCATTGAAGGCGGGCTCGAAGCGCCCGGTGACTCCCATGGTTTCGATGGCACCGCCCATGCCGGCCAGCGCTCCGCTCACGGCCATGGCCAGCACGATCGTGCCCTTGACGGAAATGCCGGCGTAGCGGGCCGCGCTCGGGTTGAGGCCGACGGTGTTGAAGCGGAAGCCCTGGGTTGTCCGGGTGAGGAACCACCCGAAGACGACGGCGACGACGATGGCAATCAGGAATCCGGACGGGACAATGCCGAACGTCGGCAGCATCGCGGTCGGCGCGATCTCTGGCGTGCGCGTGAGGGGCTGATCGGCCTCCTTGAAGGGCTCGCTCGCGAGATAGTCGACGAGGGCGATCGCGATGCTGTTGAGCATGATGGTCGTGATGACCTCGGACACGCTCCGATAGGCACGCAGCACACCCGCGATCGATGCCCACGCCGCGCCGCACAGCATGCCGAAGGCGAGGGCGAAGGGGATGTGCAGAATCATCGGCATCTGGAAGTGGTATCCAGCCCAGGCCGTGCCCAGAGCTGCCACGAGGAGCTGACCCTGGGCACCGATGTTGAACAGCCCCGCGCGCAAGCCGACGGTCACGGCGAGCCCGGTCAGGATCAGCGGCGTAGACTTCTGCATGACGCGCAGCAGCCCCTCTGACGTGCCCAGCGCATTGCTGAAGAGCACGCGGTAGGCCTCCAGGGGGTTGACGCCCTGCAGCCAGATGAGGATGCCTCCGATCGCGAAGGCCAGCAGCACCGAGACGACGGGAATGGCGATCGACGGCAGGCGATCGAGCGGTCCGCCGCGCCGTGGATCGGGGTCCGTGAAACCCAGATCGGTCCGGGCCGGATCAGTCGTCGACATGGTCTAGCGATCCTTGCATAAGGAGAAGGGCGGGGGTAGCGCCTTGCGCTACCCCCGCCCTTCCATCACTTCCGGTGGGCCCTGATCAGATCAGAGCGTCACGTTGGTCATGATCGTGCCGGCGTCGAGGCCGGCGATGACCTCGGCGACCTTCGCCTTGACATCCTCGGGCACTGCGGCCTCGGTGTCGTGGTACGGCGCAAGACCGGTCAGGCCGAAGTAGTTGCCACCCTTGCGGGTGCCCGCCTTCGCCTGCTCGATCAGCGTCTTGGTGCCGAGCGTCAGCTTCTTCTCGGCGGAGGTCAGCAGGCACTTGGCAGCCTGCGGCACCGTGAAGAACTGGTCGGTGTCGACACCGATGCAGAAGATGGTCTCGCCGGCGCCAGGAGCCTTGGCGATCTCGATGAGAGCACCGTTGCCCGTGTTGCCACCGGCGCCGAAGATGATGTCGGCACCCTGAGCGAGCTGCTTCTTGGCCTCGGCCGCGCCCCACTCCGGATCATTGAACGCATTGTCGGGAGCGTGGTAGACGAGGGTGACCTCGGCGCTGGGGTTCGCAGCCAGCGCACCGGCCTTGTAGCCCTCACCGAAGAGCTTCACCGGCGGGACCGTGTCGGTGCCCAGGACGGCGCCGATCTTGCCGGTCTTGGACATCAGGCCCGCGAGGTAGCCAGCGGCGTAGCCGGCCTTGTCCTCGGGGAAGACCAGGCCCGTGAGGTTGGCGATCTCCTCGCCCTGGAACTGGTCGACGCCGATGAACTGGACATTGGGGTTGGCCTTGGCTGCCGCAACGGACGCCTCACCCATGAGGAAGCCGACGGTGACGATGACGTCATAGTTAGCCGTGATGAACTGATTGATGTTGTTCTCGTAGTCCTTGGGGTCGACCGTCTCGATGTACTTCGCGTAGCCACCGGTGGCTGCCGCGGCCTCGAGTGCGCCCTCCCAGGCGGACTGGTTGAACGACTTGTCGTCGACCTTGCCCGTGTCGGTCACCAGACCGATGCAGAAGGCGTCGGCGCCGGGGCAGTCGCCCTGGCCGCCGCCGCCGCCGGACGACGAGGACGAGGAGCTACCGCCGCCGCTGCCGCCACATGCGGCTAGGACGAGGGCAGAAGCGGCGGCAACCGCCGCCATTGCGAACTTGCGATGCATGCATGCGCCCTTCTGTTCGGATGTGAGGGCGGCTGTCGCCGCCGCCTCACCTGTAGGTGAATCTTCTGGAACCCTATTGCCCCCGACCGTCCCCCACTAGAGCGGCATGGCGCCGTGACCCACCCGTGATCAGGTGTGGTCGACGAGCCTGACTCAAGTGAAACGTGTGACTCACGTTGACTGCGAGGCGCTAGGGAATCCGACCGTTCGCCGACCATCCGGCATCGACCGCCAGGACGACACCGGAGATGCCGGACGCCGCCTCGCTCGCGAGGAAGGCGACCGCGGCGGCGACCTCATCAGGCTGGACGATCCGTCCGCGCGGCGTGCCCGCGGTCCACGCGTCGTATCCGCTCGGCCAATCTGCCTCGAGCCCATCGCGGTCGACGAGCCCCGGCGCTACGGCGTTCGCACGAATCTGTCGAGGCCCGAGATCCAGGGCGAGCGAGCGCGTGAATGCCTCAAGGGCGGCCTTGGCCGCGGCGTAGGGAGCAGCAACGGGGAAGGCCACTGAGGCGGCGAGCGAAGAGATGTTGACCACGACCGACCCCGCGGGCATGTGCGGGATCACGGCGGAGGTGAGGCGCACCGCGCTGAGCAGGCTGGCGTCCAGCATCGAGGCCCAGCGCTGCGCGTCGAAGGGGCCCGACTCTCCGATCATCTGGTCCGCGGCGTTGTTGATGAGCACGTCGACGCGCCCGTGCTTCGCCACCGTGGCCTCCACCATGTCTCGAACGTCGTCGTCGGAGGTGAGGTGCCCGCTCACGTCAGCGTCTCCTGGGCGGCGCGACTGACGGACGACCGCATCGCCCTGGGCCGCGAAGGCGCGGACGAGGGATTGCCCCAGGCCACCGGATGCCCCGGTGATCAGCACCACGCGCGGGCTAGCCACGGATCAGTCCGCCGATGGCGCCTGCGGCTTCGGGCCACGCGGTGAAGTCAGTGGACCGATCGGCCAGGGTGAAGCCGCTGAACGGGGGTGCCAGCGAGCAGACGACAAGGCTCCACTCCCCCGTCGTGCGCGATCCCTGCCAGGTGGCTGCGGGCACGAGCACCGCCGGAGACTGACCCCCGTCGACATCCGTGCCCAACGTGCGCGTCTCATGACGGCCATCCGGGTGCAGCAGGAGCATGTCGACCGCAGCACCCGCGACGTGCACCCACAGTTCGTCTTCACGCAGGACGTGCAGGGCACTGAAGTCATCCGGCGTCAG
>CAINGG010000364.1 GCA_903848435.1 uncultured Actinomycetes bacterium
AGCAGCATGGTGGCGCGGACGACCTCGTCCTCGACCTCCGCTCCGCTGCCGGCCGCATGGGAGCGAATAAGGGATGCCTGCAGATGTTCACGCGACTCAGGTGGAATGTGCACGGTGGCGAGTGCCCCGAATCCGGTGGAGATGCCATATGCCGGCTCGGGTGACTCGGCGAGGCCATCGACCACTGCTCGGCTGCGCGTGATCTCGGCGAGCGCTTCGGCGGTTAGACGAACGGGTTCGCGACGACGAGCGACGGCGACGACCTCCGCCAGGGTGAGCGGCTGGGGCCCCACGTCGATCGCCATGGGCACATCCCACCCCATCGCCCCGGCCTCGCGGACCCGACCCCATAACTGCCCGCTGGGGGATAGCGTCTCGGCCATGCCTTGGAGCACGCGGTTCCAGCGTCGTTGGGGCACCGCGCTCCTCATGGTGGGGGCACTCAGCGGCTCGGTTCTCGCGACGCCGGCGACCGCAGTGCCAGGGCCTGACCACTCCGGAACGCCCCGCGTCGCCGTGTGGCAGGGAGCCATGGCCGGCCCTCAGGGCACATCGCCTCACGCGACCATCCGCCAACTGCTGATGGTGTCGACCGATGCCACGAGTCTTCGCGTGCGCTTCAGCAATCACTTCGGCACGTCGCCGCTCGTCATTCGAGAAGTCTGGGCGGGGCGCCCCGTCGCCAGCAGTACCGCGCGCCTGATCGGCGACTCCAATGTGCGCGTGACCTTCGCAGGCCGACGTACGATCACGATCCCTGCCGGCAAGCAGGCGTGGAGCGACCCCATCGATATCACCATCGAGGCGGGCGACCAGGTCGCACTCAGCATCTACGCGCCTCGCGCACCCATCACGAGCAAGAACTTCTTCGCCTTCGCTTACGCCGCGCCCGGGATGTACATCAGCACCCCCGGCAACCACACTCGCGAGGAATCCGGACGGTCGTTCCCCGCCCTGACCGTCGATGACACCGACTACCCGCTGCAAAACGTGGGCTACCACCCCGGACAGGTGTGGTGGACGGATGTCATCACCGGCCGCAGTGATTCGCGGGGGACAGTGGTGGTGATCGGTGACTCCGTGAGCGACGGCTGGATGGCCTACGGCGCTCCCGGACAGCGCTGGACAGATGTCCTCGCGACGCGACTGTCCTCACTACCGGCACGTAAGCGACTATCCGTCACGAACGCCGCGATCTCCGGCAATACCGTCAGCGCTCAGCAGAATCCCTACGAGAAGGACTCGGCCTGCTGCGGTGAACCCGCCGTCAAGCGGCTTGGGCGCGATGCCCTCTCGATTCCGGGCGTGCGCGCGATCATCCTGCTGGAGGGCACCAACGACATCGGTGGCGGGCCGTTCGCACCGCCGAGCCCGCCCGAGCAGGTCATTGCGGCGATGAAAGACATCGTCGAGCGATCGCATGCCCGGGGCATCTCGGTCATCGGAGCGACACTGATCCCCATGGGCAAGACGCCGGGAACCGTTCAGGAGATATCTCGTCAGGCGGTCAACCGGTGGATACGCACGAGCGGCACGTTTGACGCCGTCATCGACTTCGACCGCATGGTTCGCGATCCCCAGGCCCCCTGGCAGATCTACCCGGCCTGGCAGGCACCGCCCTTCAACGGCAACTACTACCACCCGAATGCGATGGGTCACGCGGTGATGGGACAGCAGATACCCCTCGGCATCTTTGCCGTAGCCCGCTAGCGCGCCGTGGAGTCACGCGCAGCGAGCATGGTCCGCTCCCGCGTGGGCGACGGCAGCATGAGCGACGGCAGCAATGCGGCTATCGCCACGACCGCCACCACCCCGAAGGCCGTGCGCACACCGAAGTCAGCAAGGAGCACAGCGGTTACGGCCGCGCCGGCAGCACCACCGAAGTTGCGCATGAGCACCATGAACGACGTGGCCGCTCCAACGTCTTCGTGTGGTGCCGCATGCTGG
>CAINGG010000365.1 GCA_903848435.1 uncultured Actinomycetes bacterium
GGGCTGCCCGCGGCCGATGCGTGCGTCATGCGACCCGGGTGCTCGATGAGCGACTCGACGCCGCCGAGGGACTCGCCGAGGGTGAACACCTTGGTGCGCGCGCAGATGTCGACGGCTTCCTGCTCGCCGCCCGCGACGCGGAAGGACACCATGCCGCCGAAGTCGCGCATCTGTCGTGCCGCCACGTCGTGGCCGCGCGTCGTGGGCAGGCCGGGGTAGAAGACCTCGGTCACGCGCGGGTGCGCGGTGAGCAGCTCGACGATGGCGCGTGCATTGGCGCAGTGCCGGTCCATGCGGACACCGAGGGTCTTGATGCCGCGCAGCACCAGCCACGAATCCCACGGGCCGGGCACCGAACCCATGGCGTTCTGGTGGTAGGCAAGGCGATCCCCGAGCTCAGGGTCGGCCACGACGAGCGCACCGCCGATGACATCGCTGTGACCGCCGAGATACTTCGTTGTGGAGTGCACGACCACGTCGGCACCCAGTGACAGTGGCTGCTGAAGGTAGGGCGAGGCGAACGTGTTGTCGATGACGAGCAGGGCACCTGCCTCGTGGGCCACGGCGGCCAGCGCCGCGATGTCGACGACTGTGAGCAGCGGGTTGGTCGGCGTCTCTGCCCAGATGACCCGTGTCTCGCCTGGACGCACGGCTTGGCGCACGGCATCGATGTCAGTCAGGTCGACCGGGGTGTGCTCCAGGCCCCATGGCTCGGCGACGCGCGCGAAGAGCCGGTACGTGCCGCCATAAGCATCGTTGCCGATGATCGCGTGGGTCCCCGGTGCGCAGACAGTGCGCAGCAGCGTGTCCTCAGCGGCGAGGCCGGAGGCGAAGGCGAGGCCGCGCGCGCCTCCCTCGATCGACGCCAGGCACTCCTCCAGCGCTGTGCGCGTGGGGTTGCCGCTGCGGGAGTACTCATAGCCGCCGCGCAGGCCGCCGACGCCGTCCTGGGCGTACGTCGACACCTGGTAGACCGGCGGCACGACGGCACCCGTCTGCGGATCGGGCTCCTGCCCCGCGTGGATGGCGCGGGTCTCGAAGCCGGACTGGTCCCAGGAGGTCATGGCCGCAAGCCTACGAGGTGGGCAATACTGCCCCCATGGGCTTCCTCTTCTCCTCTGCCAAGTCCCGCATGGTCGCACCTGACGACGCCCTTCCCGGTCGTCCGGAGTACCCGTTCGAGATCCCAGCCGACCATGCCGTCCTCGGAACGCCGATCCGCGACCTGCCCGTCGAGCCGTGGCCGGCCGACCTGTCCGTCATCTACCTCGGCATGGGCTGCTTCTGGGGATCGGAGGAGATCTACTGGCGACTGCCGGGCGTCTACACGACAGCCGTCGGCTACCAGGGTGGCTACACGCCGCATCCGACATACGAGGAGGTGTGCTCGGGACGCACCGGCCACACCGAGGCCGTCCTGGTGGCCTACCGCGAGAGCGAGATATCGACCTACGACGTCCTTCGCCACTTCTGGGAGAACCACGACCCGACGAGCGGCTACCGCCAGGGCAATGACGTCGGCACGCAGTACCGCAGCGCGATCTACTGGACCACCGACGAGCAGCGCGATCTCATTGAGCGCACGGCAACGGCCTACGCGCCCCTCCTGGCGGGGCGGGGCTACCCCGAGATCACCACGCAGGTGGCTCCCGCCGGCGACTGGCCCTTCTACTACGCCGAGGGCTATCACCAGCAGTACCTCTACAAGGTGCCCAACGGCTACCGCTGCCACTCGTCGTCCGGCATCGCGCTGCCCGCGCTCTGATCGGCTCTGGCATGCCCCAGTACCTCATCTACTTCAATCAGCAGTGGGTGGGCGA
>CAINGG010000366.1 GCA_903848435.1 uncultured Actinomycetes bacterium
CGACACGATCTCCAGGCGATCCGCCATGGCCGCCATCGCCTGGAGCACCTCGGGTGCGATGTCGAAGCCGAGCTGTGAGACGAAGCGTGCGGCGCGCATCATGCGCAGCGGGTCGTCGGTGAAGGATTCCTCCGGCGTGCCTGGCGTGCGCAGCACTCCCTCGGCAAGATCGCGCATTCCGTCGTGCAGGTCGACGAACTCCAGGCTCGGCAGGCGCACCGCCATCGCATTCACGGTGAAGTCTCGGCGGCCAAGGTCGCCAGCCAGCGTGTCGCCGAAGGTGACCTCCGGCTTGCGGGATCCCGGATCGTAGGACTCCGAGCGGTACGTCGTGATCTCCAGGTGATGCTCGCCCTTGCGCGCGCCCACCGTCCCGAAGCGCACGCCGACGTCCCAGACGTGGTCGGCCCAGCCGGTGGCCAGCGCCTCGATCTGCTCCGGTCGCGCATCGGTGGTGAGATCGAGGTCGTTGGTGGTCCCGCGGCTCATCAGGATGTCGCGCACCGGGCCACCGACCACGGCGAGCTCGTGCCCGGCGTCGGCGAATCGAGCCGTGAGAGGGGCCAGCAGGTCGGCGATCTCCAGGAGCACGACAGCGCTGGACGCCGCTGCCTGCTCCTGGGACATGCGACGAGCCTACGGTCGACCCGCCACGACGGCGGCCACCGGCGGCGGCGCGGTTATCCTCGGGGCATGACCCCGGGCCGTAACCCCGGCGCCGGGCGCGAAGCGGAGGACGGGGCGGCCTCCGGCGGCGAGTCCGGCTCGGGCGCACGTACCCCGCGCAAGCGGGGCAAGCGCGGCAAGACGTCCGCGCGTCCTCCGCGCATGCCCAAGGTGGAGGAGACCTCCGCCGGAGGCCTGGTCATCGATCGCTCGCTCGGCTCCCCGCACGCCGTCCTCATCGCCCGCTTCGACCGTCGCGGTCGGCTGGTCTGGTCGCTGCCCAAGGGTCATCTCGAGGCGGGGGAGTCGCCCGAGCAGGCCGCGCTGCGTGAAGTCCAGGAGGAAACCGGCATCGAGGCGAGGGTCGTCGACCACCTGGGCACCATCGACTTTTGGTTCATCGCTGAGAACAAGCGCATTCACAAGACCGTGCACCACTACCTCATGGAGGCAGCGGGCGGCGCACTGAGTGACGAGGACCCCGAGGTCGAGGAAGTCGCGTGGGTCCCGCTGTCCGACGTCCGCGACCGCCTCGCCTACGCCGACGAACGCCGGCTCATGGACCGGCTCCCCGACCTGATCGCGGACGCGGGGTGAAGCGCGCCGTCGGCTGGGCATGCCTGGTGCTGCTCACTCTCGTGGGCATCGCCCCCGCCGCGCAGGCCGAGGATCCGCAGCAGGACCCCGTGTCGGTCGCACTGACCGGGCTCTCACCTGTCGCGCTCGGCGACAGTGACTCGATGACGGTGAGCGGGCGCATCGCCAACACCGGCCTGGCCGACCTCACGGACATCTCGGCGCGGCTCACCCTGTCGGCGTCGCCGCTGGCCGATCGCCGCGCCATACGACAGGCGATCCGCGGCGAGCCTGCCCCCGATGCCATCCCCCTCTATGAGACCGCGGTCGACGTGATCGACCTCCTGCCACCGGGCATCACGGAGGACTTCCGACTGTCGGTGCCGACCTCCGATCTGCCACTGGGTCTCCCCGGCGTCTACGTCGTTGGCGTCGAAGTCGTCGGGTCCGGACCCTCCGGTTTCGTCATCCTCGGCACCGACCAAGTGCTGATGCCCTACGTCCCCTCCGACATCTCCTCGATCGGCGTCACCTGGCTGTGGCCCCTGGCGACGTGGCCCGGACAGGCCGCCGACGGTGTCCTGCTCGGCGACCTCATGCCACGCGAGATCTCCGACGGCGGGCGATTGCATTCGATACTCGATGTCGGGGCGTCGGCGCCCGGAATCTCGTGGGTGGTGGATCCGCAGGTGCTGCAGGTGACATCCGACATGGCGGACGGCTACCTCGTCGAGAAGGGCGGCGACATCCGCCCCGGCACAGCACAACAAGCCGCCGCCGACTGGGCGAAGCAGGCCCGCGACATCCTCGGCGCGCGAGAGCAGGGCGCTGACCGCACGGTCAGTCGCGACCGGCCGCTCATCGCACTTCCCTACGC
>CAINGG010000367.1 GCA_903848435.1 uncultured Actinomycetes bacterium
GCCTCCGACATCGCCGACATCCACCGACTCGGCATCACCGAGACCCTGGCGCATATCGCCGGCACGGATCTTGTCGAGGTGAGCGTGCGGGGATGGAGTCAGCGCGCCTGGGCATCGCCGCAGGCCTTGGAGTGGCTGGGCAGTGGCTCACGTGCACGCTCGCGTACGACGCTGCTGTCGCCCTTCGATTCGCTCATCTGGAATCGCGACCGCATGGAGCGACTCTTCGACATGGAACACCGCATCGAGGCCTACACGCCGTCCGCCAAGCGCGTGCACGGCTATTTCGCGATGCCTGTGCTGCATGGCGGTCAACTCGTGGCGCGGGTCGATCCAGCCCGGGAGAAGGCCACTCTCGTGGCCAAGCGCGTCACCCTCGAGGTGACCCGGGCAGGCACGCCCGTCCGCGGCGCTATCGACGGCACCGCGAGGGCGCTGAACGAGGCGGCATCGTGGGTCGGCGCCGAACGCATCCGCGTGGACGAGGTGGTGCCCGCCTCGGCGGCGCGATCCATGCGCTCCGCCGTCAGCGGCTAGCCTGGCTCGATGAGCGTCGCCGTCGTTACGGATTCGACGGCCTACCTGCCGGCTGAGCTCCTGGCTGGAACCTCGATCGACGTCGTCCCGGTGCAGGTGGTCATCGGCGGACGCGCGTACGACGAGAGCGAGCCGGAGGCCAGTCCCGAGCGTGTCGCCGACGCCCTGCGTGCCTGGCAGCCTGTGACGACATCGCGCCCCTCTCCCGAGCGATTCCGCCTGGCGTTCGCCGCCGCCCAGGGCGCCGGTGCCACCGCCATTGCCTGCGCCACGCTGTCGTCGAGCATGTCGGGCACCTACGAGGCTGCGGTGATGGCTGCCAAGGAGATCGATCTCGACGTGCGCGTCATCGACAGCCGTACCGTGGCCATGGGCCTTGGCTTCGCCGTCCTTGCTGGTGCCCAGGCGGCGAGGGCGGGTGCGTCGATCGACCAGGTTGAGCAGGTGATCCGCGAAAAGTCGCTCGGATCATCGGCGTTGTTCTATGTCGACACGCTCGAGTATCTGCGCCGTGGTGGTCGAATCAGCGCCACGCGCGCTGCCGTTGGCCAGGCGCTGCAGGTCAAGCCGATCCTGCAGATCCTCGACGGCGAGGTGGTCCCGCTCGAGCGCGTACGCACAACGGGCAAGGCGATGGCTCGGTTGACCGAGCTGACGCTCGCCGCCTCGCTGGGACGGCCTGTGGAGATCGCGATCCAGCATCTCGATGCGGCGGCACGCGCCCATGATCTTGCCGCGACCCTGCGCGGCTATCTCACGACCACCACCATCGTCGAATGTCCGCTCGGGGCGGTGGTCGGAGCCCACACAGGTCCGGGAATCGTCGCCGCCGTCGTGTCACCCCTCCTCTAGGCGCCATCCACAGGCACAGATCGTCGTCATCGTCCCCACCGTCGGCCGCTTGACCCCGGGAGCCATGGTGGCTTCCTAGCGTGCGGCGGTGTCCTGGTCCGCGCGTTCGGTGCGTGCGCTGGCGATCGTCGTCTGCGCGATCATCGTCATCGCCGGCTACACCTGGTGGCAGGGTCGATCGCGCCCTGTGCTGGAGGTCCCCGACGCCGCGGTCTCGACATCGTCGGCAGTTGCGGACGTTGTCACGGTGCACGTCATCGGCCGCGTACGCCGCCCCGGCGTGGTCACGCTTCCCTTCGGGGCGCGCGTGGCTGATGCGGTGGAGGCCGTCGGAGGTCTGCGTGACGGTGCGACGTCCGGGGACCTCAACCTTGCCCGCGTTCTCGTCGACGGCGAGCAGGTGATCGTCGGACGCCATCGCAGCACTGCTTCGGGTGAGCCAGCCGGATCCGCCGCTACCTCCGATGGCCTGCTCGACCTGAACACCGCCACCGCCGCCCAACTCGAGGAACTGCCCGGTGTGGGCCCTGTCCTGGCCGGACGCATCGTGGCCTGGCGCGAAGCCAACGGCCCCTTCCCGAGCGTGGAGATCCTGGGCGAGGTCTCCGGCATCGGCGACACGCTGCTCGCCCAGCTCCGGCCCCTGGTGCGCGTGTGAGGCACCTGCGGTTGGTGCCGGCCGCGTGTGCGGCCTGGGCCTGCGGGATCGCCGTCATCGCGCTCGGGCCCGCGAGCATCAACACGGCGCGCCTCCTGGGTGTCGCCGCTCTCTTTGCTGGCCTCGCGCTCGTTGCCATTCGCGCCACTCGCGCGCGAGCCATTGCCGCCATTGCCCTGGTGGCTGGTGGCGTCACGCTCACGTCTTCGATGTACGCCGAGGCCGTGGCCTCCGGGCCCGTCGTCGATGCCGGGCTGCAGGCGCAACGCATCACCGCGGAGATCGTCGTTGGGGGCGACGTACGCGTCCGGGACGGCACCATCGAGCAGCGCGCCCAGCTCGAGACCCTGTCGACGGCGGCGGGAAGCTGGGTCGTGAGCGCCCCCGTGCTGGTGCGCACCGATGACGAGC
>CAINGG010000368.1 GCA_903848435.1 uncultured Actinomycetes bacterium
CGGCGAAGAAGGCGGCACCGGCCAAGAAGCCCGCGCCCGCGAAGAAGCCGGCACCGGCCAAGAAGCCCGCGCCCGCGAAGAAGCCGGCACCGGCCAAGAAGCCTGCGCCCGCGAAGAAGGCGGCACCGGCCAAGAAGGCTGCGCCCGCGAAGAAGCCCTCGCCCGCGAAGAAGGCTGCGCCCGCGAAGAAGGCTGCGCCCGCGAAGAAGGCGGCACCGGCGAAGAAGGCTGCCCCCGCGGAGAAGGCTGCGCCTGCGAAGAAGCCCGTGCCCGCGAAGAAGGCCGCGCCCGCGAAGAAGCGCCTGGCCGTTCGCGAGGACGAATCACCGTGGACGCCGGCCGAGATCGCCGAGGTCAAGAAGGAGCTGCAAAAGGACGTCCTGCGACTGCAGGAAGAAATCAAGGTCACCGAGGCTGACATCGCCGAACTCGTCGCCGACTCGGGCGACGGTGCGGGCGACGATCAGGCCGACGCCGGCAGCAAGACCTTCGAGCGCGAGCAGGAAATGAGCCTCGCCAACAACGCGCGCGACATGCTCATGCAAACCGAGCACGCTCTCGCGCGCATCGCCAATGGCACCTACGGCATCTGCGAGTCCTGCGGCAAGCCCGTCGGCAAGTACCGCCTGCAGGCCTTCCCGCGGGCGACCATGTGCGTCGCCTGTCGGGAGATCGAGGACCGCCGCGTACTCTGACGGGGTGAGTGCACCCGACGACGCCGCATCAGCGGCCTCGGCGCCACCGGGGTCTCGCCCGCGTCTCGTCTGGGTCACGATCGGCGTCGCGCTCGCCGTCATCGTGATCGACCAGGTCACCAAGGCCCTCGCGGTGGCCGAGCTCAAGCCGCGGATCCAGTCGGGCCAGGGCCCCATCGAGGTCCTCGGGCCGATCCTCAAGCTGACCTACACCGAAAACACCGGCGCAGCCTTCGGGATGGGCACCGGATTCACCTGGATCTTTGCCCTCATTGCCGCGGTGGTGGCCGTCGTGATCTTGCGCACGGCCACGCGCATCGGCAGCGTCGCGTGGTCGATCGCCCTGGGGGGCCTGCTCGGCGGGGCCGTGGGCAACCTGATCGATCGTCTAACTCGGCCCCCGGGCATCGGCCAGGGATTCGTCGTGGATTTCCTCGAGCTGCCCAACTGGCCCGTGTTCAACGTCGCCGACATGTCGATCGTCGGATCGGCGATCCTCATGGTCATCCTGACGATTCGGGGCGTCGAGCTCAGTGGCTCCCGACGCGTATCTGATGCGCGCTCCTCTTGACCATGGGTGACGTTCGACGACTGCCCGTTCCTGAGGGCCTGGCGGGAGAGCGCGTGGATGCTGGCCTCGCGCGCCTGCTGGGCATGTCGCGCAGCGCGGTTGCGAGCCTGATCGAGGCCGGTGACGTGCGCATCGACGACATTGTCGCGGTGAAGTCCGACCGACTATCCGAGGGGCAATGGCTTCAGGTGACACTGCCCGCACCGCCCGGCGTACGTGAACCGGAACCCGTGGAGGGCATGCGGATCGTCTACGACGATCCCGATCTCGTCGTCGTCGACAAGCCGGTCGGTGTCGCCGCGCATCCCAGTCCCGGCTGGGACGGCCCCACGGTGATCGGTGGACTGTCGGCCGCCGGCTATCGAATCTCGACGTCTGGCGCCGCCGAGCGCCAGGGGATCGTGCATCGCCTCGATGTCGGCACGACCGGCCTGATGGTCGTGGCCAAGAGCGAGGCGGCGTACTCCCATCTCAAGGAGCAGTTCAAGGAGCGCACGGTCGACAAGACCTACCGCGCCATCGCGCAGGGGCTCCTCGATCCGCTGAGCGGCACTGTCGATGCGCCCATTGACCGGCATCCCGGGGCCGACTACCGGATGGCCGTCGTCGCGGGCGGAAGGCCGAGCGTGACGCACTACGACACGCTTGAGGCCTTCCCCTACGCAAGCCTCCTTGAAATCGACCTCGAGACCGGGCGCACGCATCAGATTCGGGTGCACCTTTCGGCCATGCGTCACCCACTCGTGGGCGACCTGACCTATGGCGCCGACCCGACGCTTGCGCAGCGGCTGGGCA
>CAINGG010000369.1 GCA_903848435.1 uncultured Actinomycetes bacterium
CGTGACCATCGAGCAGCGTGGACGCCCGGAAGAAGAACTCGCGCTCGCGATCGAGGGAGTCCTGCTGGGCGGCCACCGGGTCCAGCCGATGGCAGATGGCCTCCAGCGAGCGGGAGAAGGGCGTCGGCTCACACTCGCGTGCCAAGTCGACGACGAGGGACTCACTCTCCTGCAGGTGGCGGCGCAGGCGTGGAAATCGACGTACGAGATCACGCAAGGCGCGCAGGTGACGCATGCTGATCTCACCGCGCCGCAGGGCGTCGCCCATGGCAGGGAAAGTCGCCACCTCAGCGCCCGTCTCGACGATCTCGCGAGCCGACCCGAAGCCCTCGGTGGACTGCGCTCGGAGCCAGGCCGTGGCATCGCGAGCCCCGTCGGCTGCCCACTCCGACGAATGCACGAACCGACCGGCGATCGCGCCCACCGTGCCATCGAGCTGTCGACGCACGCGCATGAAGTCAGCGAGCGTCTGCCCGAGCGAGCCTTCACTCAAAGCACTCGCATCGATCTCGGCAAGCGCATCCGCGATCTCCCGCAGGCCGCCACGCAACACGGCCAGGCGCGCATCGGCGCTGGCGGAAGGTGCTGGCGCACACATAGGGGACCTCGCAGGACGTCAGCGTGGACGCACACCCCCACGGGGCGCGCCTACACGCACATTTCAGGAGTGGCAGGTCACCTGGGAAGCCCACATCGCCGGACCCGAAAGTCCCTCTCGCTGGCCCGGCCCGTCACCGAGCCTGACCTTTTGCCTGCCGGTCATGTGCCCGATTATTCGAACACATGTTCGATGATACGCCGACCCGCTGACATCGTCAAGTACGACATCGCGGCGCGTCTGACTCCCGCCGTCTGTGCCCCCTGGTGAGCTGCACACGCGCCGGCGCATCGATGTGGCGCTCGTGGTGCCCGCGCTGGGGTGAGCCCCGAGGTGACGGCGGTGACGGACCTCACGCTTGCTCCCGCTAGCGCTGCGCTTGCAATTGCAAGCACTTCGGGGCATCCTGGGGGCATGGCACGAATCGACGTGAGCGGGCTCGGGGGCTATATCCGCGAGCAGCGCGATCAGGCGCAGATGTCCGTGCGCCAACTGGCCGCAGCGGCGGGGGTCTCCAACCCCTACCTCAGCCAGGTGGAGCGGGGACTTCGTCGCCCGAGCGCCGAGATCCTCTCCCGGCTTGCCGGGGCCCTGCGGATCTCCGCCGAGACCCTCTACGTCCAGGCCGGCATCCTCAGCGAGCCCGAGGCTCGCGAGGCCGGTCGCGACCTGTCCGCGGCGATCGCCCAGGAGCCGAGCCTCACCGAGGCGCAGCGCCGCACCCTGCTGGAGATCTACCGAGCCTTCCAGGCCGAAAACAAGGTCGCCAGCTCCGAAGCAACCGAGCAGACCACTCGGTCACCACGAAAGGAAACGGCATGACCACGCCCACGACCGTCCCCACTCCCGAGGACGCCACCACACCCACGGCCGACACGGCCGTGAAGCGCACCCTCCCCTTCACCTCGATCACTCTTCCCGAGGTGTCGCTGCGCGAGGTCCCGCTGCCCGCAAAGGCCGTCGATGCGATTGAGAACGTGCAGGAGGCCGTCGTCTCCGCTCCGCAGAACGCCGCCAAGGCGTGGTCGCAGGTGACCGAGTTCGCCGGTGACACACGCGGTCAGGTGACCGGCCTTGCCAAGGATGCCCGTGACCACGTGACCCGCCTGGCGACCGATGCCCGCCTCCAGGTTCGCGAGTTCACCACCGATGCCCGCGTGCAGGCCACCGAGTTCGCCGCTGAGGCGCGCAAGGCCACGTCCAACGTCGCCCAGGGCGCGTCGCGCACCGTCGTGCTCGTCCGCGAGGCCGTCGGCCTCTAGTTCGACCCGCTCCGCGCGCCCCGTCTGCGAGATGCAGGCGGGGCGCGTACGTTGGAGGGATGTTCGATCTCACCCAGAACCTCGTCGTGCTCGTGCTGTGGGTCGTCTTCGGGGTGGTGAAGATCTGGGCCTTCGTCGACTGCGTGCGCGCCCCGGCGCCCGCATTCCCGGCCGTCGGTCGCGTTTCCAAGATCCTGTGGCTGATCCTCACCGGGGTCTCCTTGCTCACAGGCCTGCTGCCCAACCTGACCATCACGATCTTCGGCATCGCCGGCCTTGTCGCCTCCCTGATCTACCTCTTCGACGTGCGGGTGCGCATCCGCGAGATCACGAGCTAACTCACTTCCACTCGCGGCCCTCGGGCATGAGACCGTGCTCCTGCCACATCCACAGGGCCATGTTCTCCAAGGTGCTGCACTCGAGGCGATCGGCGCGTCCTTCCGCGTCTACGAGCGTGTAGACGTAGGTCGCGTACGCGCTTTCCCCGGAGCCTTTGGTGACTTTGACGGGCTCAGGGAGCTGGCCGCGCGGCACCCACGTGTGCAGGTCGCGTCCGGCGATGAGCAGGCCGTCGAGACCGAGGAGGTGCAGGCCCTGGCGGTAGTCGCCTCGCTTGACATCGCGCCGCTCGGTGAGGCCGACGATCAGCTTGCCCGCGGAGAAGACCGCGAAGAACAGGCATATCGCCGTCATCACGCCGTAAACGACGCGTTCGCTGCCGGCGGATGGATCGAGCCCCGCGGCGATGGTCGCCCGCAGGCTCGAGATCCCGATCACGAGGAGGAAGATGAGCCACGCCGCGGGCGCCCAACTGATGTAGGTGCGGCGCACGAGGAAGCGGGAGCTCGCCGGTCTGGGGATGCCCGAGTCCAGCAGTGCGCGGGCCCGCAGCGGCAGGCCATCGGCGTCGACCCGCACGAGGATCTCGTCGGCGGACATGGGCCTACGGCTCCAACGCGACGCGGATCCGCCGGAATCCCTTGCCCTTGTTCTCGATCTTCACCACGCGCATCCGACCGACGTGTCGAGTGGAGGCGACGTGAGTGCCGCCGTCAGCCTGTACGTCGAGACCATCGATGTCGACCAGTCGCACGACCTCGATCTCGGGCGGCAGGAGATTAGTGGCCGTGCGGATGACATCGGGAATCGCGAAGGCCTCGTCGCGCGGCAACGAGTAGGCCCGGATCGCGCGATCGGCTTCGACCTCGACATTGATAGCCGACTCGATCGCCTTCTTGAATCCCTCCGGAACTCCGTCAAGGTTGAAGTCCAGGCGGCCCTCGAGCGGTTCCATGTTGGAGCCGGTCACGAGGGCGCCGAAGTCGCGGAACACCACGCCGGAGAGCACGTGCAGGCCCGAGTGGGTGCGCATCAGGTGGGTACGCCGTTCGTCGGCGATCGCACCCTGCACCTGCGTGCCCACAGCCGGCAGCGGATCGCCCTCGGCGGCGATCAGCCACACGTCGTCGGCGTAGCGCGCGCCGACGATCCGGGTCTGTACGCCACCCCACAACAGCACGCCTTCGTCAGGCGGTTGGCCACCGCCGCCGGGATAGAAGGCGGACCGATCAAGCGCTAAGCCGAGCTCGGGGTCGACGGCGACCACCGTCGCCGTCCACTCGCGCCACGTCGGGTCCGCGAGTTCGAGCCGGTGGGTGGTCACGTCAGCGACCCTGGTTGGCCACGGCGGCCGCGGCCTCGGCGGCCGCCGCCGGATCGAGGTACTCGCCGCCGCGAACGGTCGGCCGCAGGTCGTCGTCGAGTCGGTAGACCAGCGGGATTCCGGTCGGGATGTTGAGCGCCGCGATGTCGTCGTCCGAGATGCCATCGAGGTGCTTGACGAGGGCGCGCAGCGAGTTGCCGTGCGCGGCGACGAGCACGGTCTGGCCACGCCGCAGGCCCTCGGCGACGATGACGTCCTCCCAGTAGGGGATGAGGCGAGCCACGACATCCTTGAGGCACTCCGTGCGCGGCCTGGCCTCCGGCGGGAGATCGGCGTACCGCGCATCGTGGGTCTGCGCGAACTCACTGTCGGGATCGATGGGGGGCGGCGGGACGTCGTAGGAGCGTCGCCAGAGCATGAACTGCTCCTCGCCGTATTGCTCGAGCGTCTCCTTCTTGTTCTTGCCCTGCAGGTCGCCGTAGTGCCGCTCGTTGAGGCGCCAGTTGCGCACGACTGGAATCCACGCGCGATCGGCCTCGCCGAGCGCGATGTTGGCGGTGGTGATCGCACGGGTGAGGAGCGAGGTGTGGACGACATCGGGGAGCAGACCGGACTCGCGCAGCATCACCCCGCCTCGAGCGGCCTCGGCCCGGCCCTTGTCGGACAGGCCGACATCCACCCAGCCGGTGAAGAGGTTCTTGGCGTTCCACTCGCTCTCGCCGTGGCGAAGGAGGATGAGGGTGTACGGCGCGCTCATGGCGTCATCCTGCCGAATGCTCAGGGCGCGGGATCGGCGAGGTGCCGGAAGGCCTCGAGGTTGGCCGTGGACTCCCCGCGCGACGTGCGCCACTCCCACTCGCGCCTTATCGCGCTGGCGAACCCGAGCTCGAGGATCGTGTTGAAGGACCCATCGGAGTACTCGATGACGGCACCAAGCAGCCGATCGAGTTCGTCATCGTCGACGGCACCCAATGGAATGCGCCCGCTGAGGTAGATGTCACCGAGGTGGTCGATGCAGAAGGCCACCGCATAGGTGCGTCGATTGCGTTCGAGCAGCCAGCGGTAGACGCCCTCGGCGTTCTCGTCCGGCTTGCGTGCGACGAAGGCATTCACGCTCAGCGCCTGATCGCCGACGACGAGCGACACCGTCGTCTTGAGCTTGTGCTCGCCGGGCAGCGTGACCACGAACGTGCCGGGGGCGGACTCCTCGTAGGGCAGGTCGTTGTCGTCGAGGTACGCGCGGATCCGCTCGGGGACGCCGCCGGATCGCGCGGTCACTGACCGCTCGCGGCCACCGGGAGCAGGACGTGCTGCGCGATCGCCTGCGAGTAGGAATCTATGAGGCCGTCGGCTGTGTCGGACCAGCTGAACCGCTCCGCGTGAGCGCGGGCGCCAGCGGCGAGCCGATCGCGCTCGTCGGTGGCCATGCGCGACAGCGCGCGCGACCAAGCGGCGGGATCGTGACCGGCCACCAGGATTCCGCTGCGCCCGTCGGCGACGGCCGTGCGCAG
>CAINGG010000370.1 GCA_903848435.1 uncultured Actinomycetes bacterium
ACGATGTCATCGGGCACCGGACCGGCGATGACCCCCTCCTCCACGAGGGCGGCGACGACCTCCCGCACCGCGGTCGCGAGTTGCTCCGGCGTCATGCCCGGAGCGTAGTAGCCGTCGTGACCGGCCGTTGTCCACGGATCGACGCCCACCGCCGCGTGCCCGCGTGCTACGGTCGTGGTGGCTGTGCTGCACAAGAACCACCGTTCAAGGAACGCCCGCCCCCACCAGACGGCGGGCGTTTCGGCTACCTGGGGCAAGACCCAAGGCCGGGACGTCGGCTCAGCCCGACAGGGCGGCTTCGCCGCCTCGCCGGGCAGCACTATCAGCCCGCCGGGCAACCGCCCGGCGACCACGTATCCGCACTTGGGATCTACCGCTAGGAGTCACCCCGCATGGCACAGGGAACTGTGAAGTGGTTCAACGCCGAAAAGGGCTTCGGTTTCATCGCTCAGGCTGACGGGGGTGCTGACGTGTTCGTTCACTTCAGCGCTATCCAGGCCGACGGCTACCGCAGCCTCGACGAGAACCAGCGCGTCGAGTTCGACATCGTCCAGGGCCCCAAGGGCCCCCAGGCCGACAACGTTCGCATCGTCTGACGACCGACGCGAGAGAACGGCCCGGCCCCCAAGGGGCCGGGCCGTTCTGCATCCGGACCCAGTCCCCCGACCACGGCCCGGTGCCCTTCCACTCTGCCCACATCCCAGGGTCTTCGGCAAGTGGTCAATTGAGCATCAGAGCCCCGGGTGGACGGACGCGTCGAGGTAGCGCACGATGGAGTGGTGAGCGATGACATCGAGCGCCTCCTCGCAGAGGTTTCCGGCACCCAAGACACGTCCGGCGACGTTGCCAAGAAGGCTTCGCCTCCGGCGAAGCGCACGAGCGACAAGCCCGGTGGCCGACTGGCCTTCGCGCTCGTCTCGGCGGTGGTCTTCGGAGTGATCGCCTTCCTGGTGGGGTGGCTCACCCCCTTTGTCCTCACCGGCACGTCGCTGGGTCTCGGCGCCGCCATCGGCTCGTTCGTCACGGCGCTGATCGCAGGTCCGCCGCGCTGGTTCTCGTCGTAGCGCGCGAAGGGGGCTGCAGGTAGCGGCTGTTACCCTTCTCGTCCCCCCAGCCCCCGTAGCTCAGGGGATAGAGCAGTGGCCTCCGGAGCCATGCGCGCAGGTTCGAATCCTGCCGGGGGCACCAGCGTCAATCGGAACTCTCATGGGATTCGTGCGCCTATAGTGCGGGCGTGCAGGGGACCGTCCTGAGCGAGAGGGACCGCCGCCGCAATCGCATCTACGCGACGAGCGGCGTGGTGATCGAGTGGTACGACTTCATGGTCTATGGCCTCCTGGCCACCACCCTGGCAAAGGTCTTCTATCCGACCAGCGACTCGGCGGTCGGCCTCATCCTGACCTTCGCCACCTTCGCCATCGGCTACCTCGCTCGCCCGATCGGCGGCCTGGTCATCGGGCGACTGGGGGATACGCGGGGACGCAGATTTGCCCTCGTCCTGTCGACGACACTGATGCTGATCCCGCTCTTCGTAATCACGATCCTGCCCGGCTACGACCAGATCGGGCTCCTCGCACCCATCCTGCTCACGCTCATGCGACTCATGCAGGGCTTTTCCGTCGGCGGTGAATACACCGGGGCGCTCACTGCGCTCAGCGAATCAGCCGATTCCTCCCAGCGCGGACGCAGCGTGTCCCTCGGCCTGGCGACCGCCATGGGCGGCAATCTCCTGGCATCGCTCGTCGTCTTCCTCACGACCGTCATCTGGGGATCGGCGGCACTGGAAGCAGGCACCTGGCGCATCCCCTACGCGATCGGGCTCGTGCTCGCGGCGAC
>CAINGG010000371.1 GCA_903848435.1 uncultured Actinomycetes bacterium
CTCGTCGAGGATGGCCGGGATCGGCTCGACACCGATGCCGGGATCAGAGGGCACGCGCAGGCGACCGTCGTCCAGGATGAATGGCGGCGTGATGTCGACCGCGTAGTAGCGGCTTGACGCACTGGTGTCGCCGGGCAATGTGAAGCCGGGGAGGGCGGCCAGCGCGACATTGGCGGCGCGACCGATCCCGGTCTCGAGCATGCCGCCGCACCACACCGGCACGCCGCGTTCCAGGCACAGGTCGTGGATGTCGCGGGCCTCGAGGTAGCCGCTCACGCGTCCAGGCTTGATATTGATGATGCTCGCGGCCTTGAAGGCAATGGCCGTGTCAGCGCTCGCCAGCGAGATGATCGACTCGTCGAGGCAGACCGGCGTGCTGATCTGCTGGGCGAGCATCGCGTGACCGAGCAGGTCGTCCTCCGGCAGCGGTTGCTCGACCAGCAGGAGGTCGTAGGGGTCCATGGCTGCGAGCACCGGTCCGTCATCGCGGGTGTACGCCTGATTGGCGTCGGTCTGCAGAGGGATGTCGGGCCAGGCCTCGCGGACCGCGCGTACGGCCTGCAGATCCCAGCCCGGCTGGATCTTCAGCTTGATGCGCCGGTAGCCCGCGTCGACGTAGCCGCTGACTTCCTCGAGAAGCGAGTCGATGCTCTCGTCGACGGGGATGCCGACCGAGACACCGCAGTCGACCTCAGTTCGCACGGCGCCGAGGTAGTCGGCGAGCGATCGTCGCTCCGTGCGCAGCCATGCGTCGAGCACCGCGGTCTCGAGGGCCGCCTTCGCCATCGGGTGTCCCATCAGCCGCGCCAGCCGGCGATGCACGACGTGCGGGTCGATCGTGCCGTCGGCAACCGCAGCCGGGATCAGGTGCTCGGCGAGCACGTCGACAGCACCGTCGACGTACTCGTAGGAGTAGCCCGGCCACTCCATGGCCACGCACTCGGCCCAGCCAGAGATACCGTCATCGGTGATCGCCTGAAGGAGCAAAACATCGCGCGTTTCCTGAGTGCCGAACGACGTGCGGAAGGGACGCACCAGAGGCATGTCGAGTCGATACATGCGGATCTCGGACAGCCTGCTCATGGCCTGACCTCTCGGTGTGGGGAGAGCACATACGAGCCTTGGGTCGTCACGGTGCTGACACGAAGTCCCGCAGAGTACGCCGCCTGGAGCGCCTCGCGCACCGCCAGACGCCAGCGCAGCGCACGCTCGGGATCGGCCTGACGGATCGCCACGATGTCATCGGGCAGGGCGACGAGCACCGTGTCGTCAGCCGCCGGGTCCCGCCCCCGCACAGGCTCTCCACTCACGTCGGCCAGTAGGTCGCGAGCCACGGCGTGCAGTGACGCCTCATCGGGTGCGTGCAGATCCCCAGCGGCGGCCAGTGCGGCCTGGGGCGAATCGACGATCCACCATGCGACCAGCCGATCGGTGCGGTCGCCGGCATTGATGGCATCGTCCATGTGACCGTAGAAGTCCGGGTGATAGTCGCGCACCTCGACGCCAAGGCGGATCACATTGAGGAACGCATTGCGACGCACGAGCGGATCGAAAGTCCAGGAGATCACGGGGATCGCCTGAGACATGGCCCACCAGCGCTGGTGCAACTTCAAGGCGGTGCCGATCCGGCGATTGCGCAATTCCGGTCGTACAGCGGCCATGTGGCTATGCAGGTAGAGGCGACCCGGCACGGAGTCGGTGTGACCCGGGAAGCCGAGGGCGGCGCCCACGGCTTCGCCCGTGGACCGGTCGACGGCGAGAGAGGCGTAGGAGCCGGAGTGCACGAGCGCGTGCAGCAGGTTGGGGGTGACCTGCGTGCCCTCCGACGACGTGGGCCATGTCTCGTCGAAGACCGCACGCACCGCATCCTGCTCGGAGCGACTGCCCGCGATCGCGACGCCGACGCCCGATCGCTCGGCAGCGGCATCGGCCGCCTGCCTGGCGAGGCTGATGGGGGTATCGGCCATGCCCGGACGCTACGACATGCGGCAGGATGGCCCGATGCGGCCTTCCACCATGCCCGAGTTGCTCGCCGCGGCCCGGTCACGGGCCGACGACCTCGTCGCAGGCGTACGCACGCTGGTGGAGGTGGAGTCGCCCAGCGCCGACGTCGAGGCCTGCCGCGCTGTCGCGAGCACCACCGCCCAACTCATGCAGTCCTGGCTCGGCACACCCGCACGCATTCGCGAGCATGGCGGGCGTCCCGTCGTGCAGTGGGGCCCTGATCGGCCGAAGGTGCTCCTTCTCGGACACATCGACACCGTCTGGCCGATAGGAACTCTCGAACGCATCCCCTGGGCGATCGAGGGCGATCGCATGCGCGGGCCCGGGGTCTTCGACATGAAGTCAGGCGTGGTCCAAGCCATCGGTGCCCTGGCGCTGCTCGAAGCCGACCAGGCCGACGGTGTCGGGATCTTGCTCACCACCGACGAGGAGATCGGCTCGACGACCTCGCGGGACCTCATCGAGGATGCCGCGAGCGAAGCCGCTGCCGTGCTCGTGCTCGAGCCATCGATCGATGGCGACCTCAAGAGTGCGCGCAAGGGCACCTCCTGGTACGTCGTGCAGATCACGGGCCGTGCCGCCCACGCGGGCCTCGACCCCGAGCGGGGCATCAACGCGCTCATCGAGGGAGCAGGGCTCGTGACTGAGTGCGTTGCCTGGGCAAATCCGGCCATCGGCACGACGGTCACCCCCACGACGGCCAAGGCCGGCGTCACCGATAACACCGTGCCCGACAAGGCGGTGATCGGCATTGACGTACGCGCCTGGTCGGCCGAGGAGCAGACGCGCATAGACACCCTTATGCGCACGTGGCGGCCGCAGCATCCCGAGGCCGAGTCGGCCATCGTCGGCGGCGGCATCAACCGCCCCGCCATGGAGGAATCGTCCGGTCGCTCGCTCGCCGAACTGGCGGCATCGTGCGCGCGCGGGATGGGGATGCCCCCCATTGCCGCACGCGCTGTCGGCGGTGCCAGCGATGGCAACTTCACCGCGGCGATCGGCATCCCGACGCTGGATGGGCTGGGTGCCGTCGGCGACGGCGCGCACGCGGATCACGAGTGGGCATCGGTATCAGCGCTGCCCGAGCGCACGGCGCTCGTCGCCGCGATCGTCGCGAGCGTGCACGACGGCGCTCGCACGTGACCGCCGAGCACGTTTCGGACGCGGCGTCTCGCATTCGCCTAGCGGACGCCACGCTGGCCATCTACACCTCGATCACACTGCTCGGCGTCATCGCGGCGTCCAGCTGGAAGGGCCTCTTCTCGGACGAGCGGGAACTCTTCGTCATCATCGTGGGTACTTCGATAACCCTTGCTGTCGCGCACGCCTGGGCGGCCGTCGCCGCACACCGATTCGTTCACAGCACGGCCCTGTCCCCGGCCGAACGACGCCAAGAACTGCGCGGCATGGCGGTCATTATCGGCGTTGGGGGCGCAGCCACTGCCGCCTTCGGAATCTCGGCCTTGGTCAGCGACAACCTCGAGCAGTCGGTGCAGTTGACGCTCCTGGTGCTGATTGCCGTGCTCTTCACCGTGGGCATCATCGGCTCGCGACGACGCGGCGACTCCTGGGCGCGGGCCATCGGCTGGGGCGTCGCCGACGCCTCGATCGGCATTGCCGTGTTCGCCCTGAAGGTGCTGGTCGGCAGTTGACCTAGGCCGAGCGCAGATCGACCGTGCCGTCGATGCTGAAGGTGACGCTGGTGATGCCGCTCAGACCCGGCACGGGGATCGAGATGTCCTCCATCGTCACGGTGCCGCCGATCAGCA
>CAINGG010000372.1 GCA_903848435.1 uncultured Actinomycetes bacterium
CGTCGCGATTGCGCCGCCTGATCATGTGCCCTCCCCTGCTCGCGGACCCTCCAC
This sequence comes from uncultured Actinomycetes bacterium, assembly GCA_903848435.1. GTDB lineage: Bacteria > Actinomycetota > Actinomycetes > S36-B12 > S36-B12 > Mxb001. The sequence continues at coordinate 55 of CAINGG010000372.1, forward strand.
GCTAGCCCCGAAACCCCCGGTGGAGCCGAACCCACCCTCCCCGCGGTGTGATCCAGGTAGCACCTCCGCCTCGTGGATCACTGCCTCGGCCACCGGTGCAATCACCAATTGCGCGATGCGATCGCCGCGGGACAGCGCAATGGGCGATGCGGGGTCGAGGTTGACCAGGCACACCTGGATCTCGCCCCGGTAGCCAGCGTCGATCGTGCCGGGGGCATTGACGATGGACAGTCCGTGGCGCACGGCAAGCCCGCTGCGCGGATGCACGAATCCGGCGTATCCGGCCGGGATCGCGACCGCGATGCCCGTCGGCACTAGCGCACGCTCCCCCGGCTCCAGGGTCACATCGACACGCGCGCGCAGGTCGAGACCGGCGTCGCCGGGGTGCTCGTAGCGGGGCAGGTCGAGCCCTGGGTCGAGGCGCTGCACCAGGATGTCGATGCGCTCGCTCACGGGTTGACCTCGCCTTCCCACGTGACTCCGCTGCGCCGACGCTCGTCGATGGCTTCCTTGAGCTGCTCGGCATTGCCGTGGTCGAGGAAGTGCTCGAGCGGGACCTGAAGGAACAGCGCGGCGGCTTCGACGGCGACCGGGCCGTCGGCGGCACCGAGATGCCCGAGCGCCTCGGTGTAGACCTTGCGCCCGCGCTGGCCGGTGATGCGCGAGGCGATGTGCAACGTCGTTCCGACCGGGACGGGCTGGCGGTAGTCGACCTCGAGGCGCACCGTGACGACAGGCAGGCGCAGCAATCGCGTGACCACGCCCATGGCTTCGTCCATGGCGGTGGCGATGACGCCGCCGTGCGCCAGGCCCGGTGCGCCCTGATGTGCCTGAGTGATCTCGACCACGGCGACGACGTCCATGCCGTCGCCCGCAGTCGCCCGCTGGTGCAGGCCCGTTGGATGGTCGGTGCCGCATCCGAAGCAATGCCGGTAGTGGCTGACCAGAGCCTCGCCGGGTCCCGGGGCCCCCGCAGCGCGCTGCGGGACGTCGGCGCCGTCGGGCGGCTCGGTGCCGCGCGCAGGGCGCGCCGAGCGCCGGGACGGCTCTTGGATCACTCGCAGACCCTACCCGCGCGGTGTCCGGGCCCACGGCCTGCGACGCTGGTCCGGTGACCGATGCCGACGCTCACGGGCAGCGGGAGGGCCTCGATGGCACCCGCGTTGCCTACTCCGAACGACTCTGGGCGCCGGTCTGGGCGTGGATCTTGGTGCCCGCCCTCGTGAGCGTCGTGGCCATCGCCTACGGAGCGGCGTACGGTGCCGGGATCGGTGCGGTCGGGCTCATCGGCGGATCGGCCGTGGGCTGGCTTGCGCTGATCGCATGGAGTCCGGTCATCAGGGTGGATGACCGGGTCCTGCGCGCCGGGCGGGCGCGCCTGCCGCTGAGGTACGCCGGGGACGCGCAGCCACTCATCGGACCGGCCTTCCGCGAGGAACTGCGGGCCGGGGATGCGCGCAGTTTCGTCGTCATTCGGCCCTGGGCCATGCGCGGCGGGGTCACCGTGCCCGTCACGGATGAGCAGGACCCGCACCCACGATGGCTCGTGGCATCGCGGCGACCCGACCGGCTGGCCGACGCCCTCACGGCGGCCCGGACGCAGCACGCCCGGGCGGATCAGGCAGAGTAAGGCGACCGAGCACAGGAAGGGCAACCATGGCCACTGACACCGCGGAGCACGACCATCGAGTGCATCCGGTCTTGCACATCGCCGCGCCCTTCGTCGTGCTGGGCACAACCTGGGCCGCGCGACAGATCCTCAAGAAGGGCTACCAGGGCCTGACCGGCAATGCACCGCCGGACCCCGAGGACCCATCGGCGAGTTTCGGCAAGGCGCTGGCCTGGGCACTGCTGATTGCGGGCTCCGCCACCGTGATCGAAATGGTGATCTACCGGGCCGCGAGCCGCATGACCCCGTCGGCCGACTAGAGGTTTACGCCTAGGCGCACTCGCGACAGACCGGGCCGGCCTTGCCCTCATGGTCGAGCTGGCTGCGGTGATGCACGAGGAAGCACACGCTGCAGGTGAACTCATCGGCCTGGCGCGGCAGCACCCGCACCGTGAGGCTTTCGTCCGACAGGTCCGCCCCCGGGAGTTCCAGCGTCTCGGCGAGCTCAGCCTCGTCGACATCCACCGTCGAGGCCGCCTTGTCGGCACGACGTGCCTTGAGCTCCTCGAGGCTGTCCTCGGCGAGCTCCTCGTCGGTCTTGCGCGGAGCGTCGTAATCCGTCGCCATCGCTGCTGACTTCTCCCCGGTCGTCGTACGGTTGGACGAGCGCGGCCGGTTCTGACCGACCGCGCGCACATTGTGCCTCACCCGGCCTGATGGAGCCCGCTGGACCCCATAGGTTCTTCGGTGGGACTGCGTTCACGAGAGGGAGGCTCGGTGCCCATCTACGCCATCGGCGACCGTTCGCCGTCGATCGATCCGCGCGCCTTCATCCACCCGGATGCCGTCGTCATCGGTGACGTCACCGTGGGTCCCGAGTCGTCCGTCTGGCCCGGCACAGTCCTGCGCGGCGACCACGGGGCGATCCGCATCGGCGCGCGTACCTCCGTCCAGGACGGCGCGATCGTCCACTGCACCGCCGAGCTCGACACGGTGATCGGCGACGACTGCACGGTCGGACACCTGGCCCACCTGGAGGGCTGCACCCTGGAGTCGGGCAGCCTCGTCGGCTCTGGCGCCACGGTCCTGCACCGCGCCGTGGTACGCACCGGAGCACTGGTCGCCGCTGCGGCACTGGTGCCGCCGGGCGCCGAGGTGCCGGCCGGCGCACTCGCGCGCGGTGTTCCCGCCCGCATCGTGGAGGGCGGGGCTGATCCCGAACTCCTCGCGCATGCGACGCGCACCTACGTGCACAACGCGCACTGGTACAACGCGGAGCTACGCCGGATCGATTGACCGCATGAGCACCTCTCGCAGCGCGTCGTGTATGCCCGGCGCTGCCGCGAGGGTGATCTCGCCATCGGGAGCTCCCGACGCAAGCAGGCTCACCACGGCACCGGCCTCGGCCGCGATCAGGCCTCCCGCCGACACATCCCATGCGTGCAGGCCGCTTTCGAAGAAGGCGTCGACGTAGCCGGCGCCCACCCACGCGAGGTCGATGGACGCCGCACCCAGCCTGCGGATGTCACGCACGAGAGGGGCGAGCTCGCGCAAGTCCTCGGCCTGCCGCGCCCGGCGTTCGCTCGTGTAGGCGAATCCGGTCGACACGAGCGACTCGGCGAGCACCTGCCCCTTGGCGGCACCCAGCGAACGCCGCACGGACCCGACCTCTTCCCACGCCCCGCCCCCACGGCGCGCGAGGTAGCGGCGGCCCAAGGCGGGGGCCTCGACCACGCCGGCCACCACGACGCCGTCGACCTCCACCCCGACGCTCACCGCCCACACGGGAAGCCCGTAGAGGTAATTCGTCGTGCCATCGATGGGGTCCAGGACCCATCGCACGCCGCTGGTGCCGCTTCGCTCGCCGCCCTCCTCGCCGAGGATCCCGTCGTCTGGCCGTTGGGCGAGGATCGCCGTCACGAGTAGGGACTCCGTGGCACGGTCCATCTGAGTGACCACATCGGTCGGACTGGACTTGGTGTCGGTGATGAGGTAGTCAGGCCGCTCAAGGTAAGCGAAATCACCGCCGGCCCGAGCCACCTCGAGTGCTAGCGCGAGCAGGTCATCGACTAGGGCGTCGGCGGGCATGGCCGAAGCCTGCCATGCCCGGGGGTCTAGCCTCGGTTGACGTGCCGCTGATCGAGCCTTACGCGCGCATCCTGCGGCATCCGGGCGCCGCTCGCTTCTCCGCCGCTGCCTTCGTTGCGCGCCTGCCGATCTCCATGGTCGGCCTGGGCATCGTCCTGCTGATCAGTGCCGTCGAAGGACGCTATGCCGTTGCCGGCGCGGTTGCCGC
>CAINGG010000373.1 GCA_903848435.1 uncultured Actinomycetes bacterium
CGGCTGCCTTGTAGGCGGCGTAGAGCTTGCGGTAGTCGTGGCCGCCGCGCTGTAGGTTCCAGATCTCGTCGTCGGTCCACGTCTCCACGAGCTTGGCCGTGCGCGGATCGCGACCGAAGAAGTGCTCGCGGACGAACGCACCGTCTTCGGCCTTGTAGGTCTGGAAGTCGCCGTCGGGCGTGGTGTTCATGAGGTTGACCAGCGCGCCGTCGCGATCCTTGGCCAGGAGCTCATCCCAGCGACGGCCCCAGATGACCTTGATGACGTTCCAGCCCGCGCCACGGAAGAGGGACTCCAACTCCTGGATGACCTTGCCACTGCCGCGCACGGGTCCGTCGAGCCGCTGCAGGTTGCAGTTGACGACAAAGACGAGGTTGTCGAGCTCCTCGCGCGCTGCGAGGCCCAGGGCGCCCACCGACTCGACCTCGTCCATCTCGCCATCGCCGAGGAAACCCCACACGCGCTGCTGCGAGGTGTCCTTGATGCCGCGGTTGTGGAGGTACTTGTTGAAGCGAGCCTGGTAGATGGCGGAGAGCGGACCCAGGCCCATCGACACGGTGGGGAACTGCCAGAACCACGGCATCAGGCGCGGGTGCGGATACGACGGGAGGCCACCGCCGGGATGCGAGAGCTCCTGGCGGAAGCCATCCATCTGGCCCTCGCTGAGCCGGCCCTCGAGGAACGCGCGCGCGTAGATGCCGGGAGAGGCATGGCCCTGGAAGAAGACCTGGTCGCCGCCACCCGGTGCGTCGGGTCCGCGGAAGAAGTGGTTGAAGCCGACCTCGTAGAGCGAGGCCGACGACGCGTAGGTGGAGATGTGCCCGCCGACGCCGATGCCCGGGCGCTGGGCGCGATGGACCATGATCGCGGCGTTCCAGCGCACATATCGACGGATTTCGCGCTCAAGCGTCTCGTCGCCGGGGAACCATGGCTCGTTCTCCGGATGGATCGAGTTGATGTAGTCGGTGGATCGCAGGCTGGGGATGCCGACATTGCGCTCGGCGGCTCGACGCAGCATCGACAGCATGAGATAGCGGGCTCGGTAGGGCCCAGCAGCATCGATGATCTGATCGAGGGACGCGGTCCACTCGGCCGTCTCCTCCGGGTCGACATCGACGTACTGCGTGGGCAATCCGCCCGCGAGCAGGGGCTGCTGCCGGAGGGGGTCGAATCCGGGGGTCATCCCTCACCCTTCGCCGGGGTGCTCCGGGGTCGCCGGTCACCGTCTGGACCGTCGTGCGGCTTCGGTGTGCCGCCCTGACGGCTGTCGTGCTGACCTATCCTCCCGCACATCCCCTCGTGCTACCCCCGCCGGGACCATCCGAATGGGCGAATAGGGCGGAGTTGGTTGCGCGGAGGCCTGGGGTCCGGTGGACTACGCCTGTGAACCCGCCTCTGTCGGGCCTGTCCGGGGAGACGCCACGGTGACTCCAGATGGCGCCGTCGCGCTCGGCCTGCTCGGGATCCAGTCCGGCCATGTGGTCTGGGAGATCGGCGTCGACGACGATGCCGACGGTGGCCTGCGCGATGCCTTGCGCGCCGCAGACGGCGTCGAGGTGGTCGACGACGACTACGACGATGTCGTCGATGTCGTCCTGCTGTGGTGGCGCGACGAGGACGGTGATCTCGTCGATGCGCTCGTTGACGCGATCGGTCCGCTCGCTGACCACGGCGTCGTGTGGTTGCTGACACCGAAGCCCGGCCGTGACGGCCACGTCGAGGCGGAGGACATCGCCGATGCCGCGCCCACGGCGGGGCTGCAGCAGACGTCGACGGTGAGCGCCGGCCGCGACTGGCAGGGCACGCGCCTGGTCGCACCGCGCGTCGGCCGCCGCTAGCCCTTCGTCCACCTCTTCCACGCGCTCCCGAGCGCGTCGCCGACCTTGCGTGCGGCATCGGCCGATGCGGTGTACGCCTGCAGTGCCTGCCGGAGTCCCTCCGTGCCGGGCAGCCCCGGCGCCTTGGCGAGCACCTGGACGAGAGCGAGCAGTCCGGTCAGGTCGCGGGCGCGCAGGTCGCCGCGCGCGTAGGCCGCAGGTGCGGACGCCCGACCCGCTGCGATGTCCAGGAGCAGTCCCGCGTCGGTGAGGAGCGCCGGGCTGGCGGTGCCCTCGGCTAC
>CAINGG010000374.1 GCA_903848435.1 uncultured Actinomycetes bacterium
CCTGTGCTCATCCACGACTCCGCCTGGGGAGTGGTGGCCTACTCGACGCTCAACCAGCCCATCGACGATGCGCGACGTTCGATCATCTTGCGCCGCCAGGTGCCGGATGTCGACGCCGAGAAGCGCATTATCGAGATCGCCCAGGCCAACTTCGACGGCGACGAGGACCTTTTTGAGACGCCGGAACAACCCGGCATCCAGTCACGGCGCGTGGTCGCGTCCGTTCGTGTCATGGGGGTCAGGGTCGGCTCGATCTGGGCGGCGGAGTCGGCCGGTCCGCTTCACCCAGACGCCCATTCACTGCTTCGCGCGGCAGCCAAGCAGGCGGCGTTCTACTTCCAGGTGCAGTCAGACTGGAGTGGGCGCGAGCACGAGGTCTTCGTGCGGATCCTGCTGGAGGGGAGCACTGAGGAGACGTTCCTCGCGCAGTACCTGAACGTCCCAACGATGTCTCACTTCCTCGTCATAAGCGTCTGGCACGGGCCCGGTGACGAGCTGCGCGGCCAAGCGCTCCGCGTCGCCAAGGCCCTGGCCGATCGGCACGGGCTTCCCCACCTGATGCTGACGGAGGCCGAGTCCTTCTACGTGATCGCCTATGAGCGCCCCGGGCTCGACGACTTCGCCCAGCGAGCGCAGCGCACCGCCCAGGACCTCTCCGCTGCTGATGATCGTCTCATCGTCGGCGTCGGAGGCGTTGCTGAACGACCATGCCAGGTGGCGCAGTCACGGGCAGAGGCCGACGCGGCCGTGGCTTACCTTCGACGCAATCCGCGTCGCCAGCTTCCGAATCACACCTCGATTCGCGCGGGGATTCGCCTGATGCGTGTCGTCGAGATTCTCGAGGGGCAGCCCGATGCCTCCATGGGATACCTCAACTCACTGTCGAGCCTCACGGATGACGATCGACGCGAGGGCATCGACACACTCAATGCCTACTTCGACTACGGCGGCAACGCTGCCGAGGCCGCGCGTCACCTGCATATCCACCCCAACACGTTCCGCTACCGACTCGCCAAGGTGACCGATCTCATCGGCGTGGACCTCGCTGAGCGGGATGAACGATTGCTGCTTGAGCTCGATCTGCTCCGCGATCGCTACGCGCGCCCGTTGCCGTAGCCCGGCACAAGAGGGCCCCTCGCCAGTTCGGGGGGATCTGGCGAGGGGCGTTTACACGCTAACCGCTCCGGTGCCCTCGAGTACATCGGAGAAACTCCAACGTTTAGGGGCCGTCTTCGTAGATTCGACAAGGCAATGTCAAGGGGAGATCAGGTCAGTGTCCCCTCGATGGGCGATTCGGCCGACATGCGGCGCGTTCTTAAGCCAATCCACATCATCCGCGCCGCAACCACCAGCAGCAGCACCGCAAAGCCCCAGGCCAAGACGTCGATCGGCAGCCTGAGTGCAAGTTGCGATCCGATGACACCCCCCACGATTCCGCCGATCCCGATGCGCACGCCCACCGACCATTGAGTCAACCCTGGTCGCGTCAGCCTGACGGCGCCGAGCAGGGCGATGGGGATCATCACGGCCAGGGAAGTGCCGGCAGCAAGTCGTTGATCGAAGTCGAGCAGGGTGACCAGGAACGGGACCAGCACGATGCC
>CAINGG010000375.1 GCA_903848435.1 uncultured Actinomycetes bacterium
AACGCCATCATCATCTGCCCGCACCCCTTCGCCAAGCGCGTGTGTGCCGAGGCTGCGCACGCGATGGCCGATGCGGCAGTGGCCGCTGGTGCTCCCGACGGGTGCATCCAGGTGGTCGAGGAGCCCTCGATCCCGCTCGTCAACGCCCTTATGACCGATGAGCGCATCGACGTGATCGTCGCCACGGGTGGTACCGCGATGGTGCGCGCCGCGTATCGCAGCGGGAATCCCGCGATCGGCGTCGGCCCGGGCAACGTCCCCGTCATGGTGGATGCGACGGCCGACATGGCGGCAGCTGCTCACCGCATCGTGGCGAGCAAGGCATTCGACAACTCGATCCTGTGCACCAACGAATCCGTGCTCATTGTCGAGGAGAAAGCGGTGACCGCGTTGGAGGCAGCGCTGCGACGCGAAGGCGCCTACATCCTCGGCGGCGAGGAGACCGCCGCGGTCAAGGGCGTCATCTTCGACGGCGATCGCTTCAACACCGCATGGGTGGGTAAGTCCGCGCAACAGATCGCCGACGCCGCGGGCATCAAGGTGCCTGCCAAGACCCGCGTGCTGGTGGCGCCCTTCCCCCTCGTGGTGCCGGAGGAGATGCTCGCCCACGAGAAGCTGTGCCCTGTCCTCGGCATGGTCGTCGTCCCCAGTGCTGCGCGAGGAATCGATGCGGCGCGGGCAGTGCTGCGCATCAGTGGCGCCGGCCATAGTGCCGCGATCCACAGTGAGGACTCCGCCACGATCATGGCCTTCGCATCAGCGGTGCCAGTCCTGCGCGTGGCCGTCAACGTCGGCAACAGCCTGGGAAGTTCCGGCATCGAGACCAACCTCGCCCCCACCATGACCATCGGCACCGGATTCTTCGGCCGCTCCTCCGTCGGGGAGAACCTCGAGCCCAAGCACCTGGTCAACATGACGCGCATCGCCTACCCATCGGACGGCAGTTCGCCGATGGGTGACTTCAGCGCCCTGCAGCCTTGGCATGCACCCGCTGGCGCGGTCCCGCCGTACCCCATTCCCTCCAACGCGGAGGGCGCCCCCGCCCTCGTGCGGGCCGACGATCCGCAGGATGACCTGCGCGATGAGATCCGTCGGCTCGTCGTCGAGGAACTCCGAGAGATCCTGCGGGGCTGACATGGCTGAGTTGCGCTCCTTCATCTTCCTCGACCGGCTGCAGCCGCAGACGATGTGCTATCTCGGCACCTGGATCCGCGGTTCGCTGCCGCGCGCCGGTGTCGCCGCCCAGATCATCGAGGTGGCTCCGGGTCTTGACATCGAGCCGCTCACCGATATCGCGCTCAAGCACGCGGAAATCGGCGCCGGAATCCTGTTTGTCGAAAGGCAATTCGGCTACCTCGAGGTGCACGGACCCACGAGCGCGGTGCGCAGCGCTGCCGACGCTGTCCTGGAGCACCTCGGCGCCAATGCCGGCGACGCGACCGCCCCTCAGATCCTCGCCTCACGCGTCGTGCCCAAGATCGACCGCCAGCACGCGTTCCTCATCAACCGCAACAAGCTCGGATCGATGGCGCTCCCCGGCCAATCGCTGTTCGTTCTCGAGATGCAGCCCGCGAGCTACGCGATCCTGGCCACCAACGAGGCGGAGAAGGCCGCTCACATCAACGTGGTCGATTACCGCATGGTCGGTGCAACCGGCCGGGTCTATCTGACCGGCACCGAGTCCGAGGTGCGCGCGGCTGCCGACGCGGCTGAGGCTGCCCTGCGGAGCGTGGCGTGATGACGAGCCCCGACATGATGCGTGAGGTCATCCGAGAGGTCGTGCGCGACGTCATCCGCGAGGTCATCGCCGAGGAAATGGCCGCCGTAGCGGCAACGCAGGGGGCGACTCCCAGGCCGGCATCCGCTCCCCGGGCCGCACCGGTGACGTCAGCCGCACCTCAGTCCGGCGACGGAGTCATCGTCGCCCGCGGGGCGCTCACCGAGCGCCATGTCCGCTCCGCTGGGGACGCCAAGACCATCACCATCGGAGGCAAGGTCGTCATCACGCCCCTCGCACGCGAACGAGCGCGGACGATGGGCATCGAGATCATCCGAGTATCACTCGAGGGGTAGGAGAAGGCATGTTGCGCGCACGAGTCATCCAGAGCGTTTGGTCGACGAAGAAGATCACGTCGATTCCCAATGGCGCGTTCCTCGAGGTCGAGGTCGAGCCGACCGGCACCCGACTCGTCGCCTTTGACGTCCTCGGATCCGGCGTCGGAGAAGCCGTGCTGGTGACGACCGGTTCAGTCGCGGCCGCATGGTTCCCCGGCGACGCCCCTCCCATTGACGCGCTCATCATCGGTTCGATCGATGAGGAGCGGAACTGAGCGGACTCCCGCTCGGCAACCACGAAAGGAAACACCATGTCCAACAACGCGATCGGCATGATCGAGACCAAGGGCTACGTGGCCGCACTTGCTGCCGCTGATGCCATGGTCAAGGCAGCCAACGTGAGCATCGTCAGCCGCGAGCAGGTCGGTGACGGCCTCGTCGCCGTGACCATTCAAGGTGATGTCGGTGCCGTGAAGGCCGCGACCGATGCCGGGTCCGAGGCCGCCAGCCAGGTCGGCGAGCTCGTGTCCGTGCACGTCATCCCGCGTCCCCACCAGGAGCTGTCGAAGAACTTCGGGGTTTCGGCCAAGTGAGCCAGGGCGGACTTCCCGCCTCGGCCGCACCGGAACTCCGGGTCTACCTGCAGCTGCTCGATCTCCAGCCGCAGTTCGCGGCGTACCTCGGTACGCCGACGCGCGCTCGCGGCTACCCGCCCTATGCGGGGCAGCACGCTCTCATCGTCGAGGTCGCGCCGGGCCTGGCGATCGAGCGAGTGACGGACCTCGCGCTCCGGCAGGTGCCGGAGGCGGAGTTGGGCATCCTCTTCGTGGAGAGGCAGTTCGGCGTCCTCGAGGTTCACGCGGATGAACTGGAGCATGTCGAGGCAGCGGGGGAGGCGATACTCGCCGGCCTCGGTGCGCGACCGGAGGACCAACTGCGTCCCCAGGTGCTCTTCCATGACGTCATCCACGACATCACCGACCAGCACGCGGTCACCCTCAACCGTGTGCGGCAGGCCTCGATGGTGCTGCCCGGGCAGAGCCTGCTGGTCTTCGAGATGACCCCCGCGCTCTTCGCCGCGGTCGCAGCAAACGAGGCGGAGAAGGCCGCGCCCGACATCACCCTGGTCGACGTCCAGATGATCGGCGCGGCGGGCCGCGTCTACATGGCCGGGAGCCCCGAGTCCGTCGAGACCGCGCGCGAGGCCATCGGGGCAGCCCTTGCTGCGGTGACAGGTCGGGATCAGTAGCGTCTGGGCCCGGAGGGAGCACCGTGACCGATCCCGTGGCCTCGTTCGAGGAGTTCGCCTACGCCGCGCTGCCGGCGTACGGCCTGACGAGCGACACGCGACTGACCCTGCTCAACGTCTCCGAGAACGGCACCTTCCTCATCGAGGATCCCGTGCAGGGCCGATCCGTGTTGCGCGTCCATCGCACCGGCTACCACTCGCGCGAGGCAATCATCAGCGAGCTTGCCTGGATCGAGGCACTGCGTGCCGAAGGCATCGTCGACACCCCCGCATTCATGGCTGCCAACAATGGGGACCTCGTGGTCGCCGCTCGAACGCCGGACGGTCGCGAACGTTACGTCGTGAGGTTCGCCTGGGTCGATGGCGCGGAACCCACCGAAGATCGCCTGGCCCAGGACTTCGAGGAGCTGGGCGCCATCACTGCGCGACTGCATCTGCACGCCAAGTCATGGCAGCGACCAGCAACGTTCACCCGTTTCGTCTGGGACTACGACACTGCGCTCGGCCCCCATGGCCATTGGGGCCGGTGGCAGGACGGACTGGGCGTGGGCCCCGCGGAGATCGAGGTCCTCGGGCGCTGTTCAGAGCGCATGCGCCAGCGCCTGAGCGCCTACGGCAAAGGTCCCGATCGCTTCGGCCTCGTGCACGCCGACATGCGCCTGGCCAATCTGCTCGTCAATGGCACCAAGGTCAACGTCATCGATTTCGATGACTCCGGGCTGAGTTGGTTCATGTATGACCTCGGCTCGTCGCTGTCCTTCATCGAGCACGAGCCCTATGTGCCCGAACTCGTCGATGCCTGGGTCCGCGGATACCGGCGTACCACGACCTTGGATCCCGCCGACGAGGCTGAACTCCCGACCTTCATCATGTTTCGGCGCCTACTGCTGGTGGCGTGGATCGGATCTCACGCCGAAACGGAAACCGCTCAGCAGATGGGTCCGGAATACGCGATCACCAGTTGTCGTCTCGCCGATGAATACCTCACCAGGATGGGCTAGGAGGAAGCATGTTCACGTCCATTGCAGGTCGTTCTGCCATCGTCACCGGTGCTACCAAGGGCATCGGCAAGGGCATCGCACGCGTCCTGGTGACGGCCGGTGCCAATGTCCTGATCACGGGTCGAAATGAGGACGACGCGAAGGCCACCGTCGCCGAACTCTCCGATCTCGGGGGAGGCACGGTCGCCTACTCGCTCGGAGACGTCGCCGATGCTGACGCCTGCGCGCGGATGGTCGCAGCTGCCGTTGCCGCGCACGGTGGGCTCGACATCCTGTGCGCCAACGCCGGCATCTTCCCCGACGCCAAGCTCACCTCCATGTCGGAGGCCGACATGGACCG
>CAINGG010000376.1 GCA_903848435.1 uncultured Actinomycetes bacterium
ACGCCGTAGAGCTCGCGCAGCAGGCCGCCGATGAGGGGACCCACGCCGGCACCGAGATCGGACACCATCTGGTACGCCGCGACCACGCTGCCGCCCTGGCGCCCGCCCATGATGTCGCCGACGACGGCCGACGGTGCGGAGCCGAGGAAAGCGGTCGCGACGCCGAGCACCGCCATGCTGATGAAGAACACGACCAGCGCGAGCGACGGTGAGTTGGTGGCGAGGTCGTCGGCGACGAGGATGCCCATGCCTAGGACGCTGGCAACGCTGCCGATGATCATGGCCGGACGTCGCCCGCGCAGGTCGGTGAGGCGACCGGCCGGAAGGAGCAGCACCGCCTGCACGACGGCGGCGACGAGGAATGCCCAGCCCGACAGGCTGGGGCCCTGGCGCAGCCCCTCGACGACGAACAGCGGGATCAGGGCCGAACGCAGGCCGAACGCCGTGAGCCCGGATGCCAGGTTGACCGCCAGTGCGGCGCGATAGGCCCGCGTGCGCAGAGCCTGCGCGAGCTCGGCCCATCCGCTGATCTTCTCGGCGGGCTCGCCGCCCGCTGCTTCTACGGCCTGCTCGCGTCGGGCGATGCGCTGCGGGGAGAGGAAGACGATGGCCACGATGGTGGCGATCGCAAGCGTGCCGGCGTAGAAGAAGAAGGGTGCGCGGATGGACACGGCCAGGACGAGTCCGCCGATGGCCGGGCCACTGACTCCTCCGATCAGGAAGCCCCCCTGCCACGCCGCCGATGCGCGCCCGCGCTGGTCGGCTGACACGACGCGGAGTAGCAGGGCCATGGCTGAGACGGTGAACATCGCCGACCCGATGCCGCCGATGCCGCGCAGAATGAGTAGTTGCACGTAGCTTTGCGACAGGCCGGCGAGGAAACTCGACACCGCAACGATGGCCAAGCCGGTGGCCAGCACGCCGCGCTCACCGAAGCGATTGGTCCACGCTCCCGCGAGCGGCGAGGAGACGAAGCGCATGAGGGCGAACGCCGAGACGACGGCGGAGGCAGCCAGCGCGGAGACGCCGAACGAGGCGGCGAAGATGGGGATCGACGGGATGACGATGCCGAAGCCGAGGGCGACAAATAAGGCGATGCTCGCGAGGACGGCGACTTCGACAGGCAGGTCGCGCAGGAGCGGGACCCGTTGACGCACGAGAGGTCACCCTACGCGACGGCGTCCCTTGCGTGCGCGCACGTAGTCGGTGACGACGTAGTCACCCAGGCGATCGCCATCGGCGGCGAAGACGCGGCCGCCATTGCGCCTCGCCATGGCGTCGAGGAATTGCTCGAGCCGCGGGTCGTCGCCCAGGCGGAACCAGGAGATCGGCACTCCCCGGCGCGTCAGCCGATCGACCTCGGCGACGGTCAGCGAGATGGTCTCGCGATCGGGGGGCCAGTTGAACCACCAGTCGAGACCGTTGACCGTGTTGACCAGGTGTGCCGTCGGCTCGCCGTCGGTCACCACCAGGCACACCGGCTCGGCATCGCGATGCCGGTCGAGGAAGCGACCGGCAAGCATGAGTGCGTGATGCAGATTGGTCCCCTGGATGTTGGCAGCATCGAGGTCGGGGAGCTCGTCGGCTGATACCACCCGCGCGAGGTTGGCGAAGGTGATCACCTGCAACGCGTCGAGGGGGTACGCCGTCGAGGCAAGGGCGTGCAGGGCCAGCGCCGTCGTCTTGGCGGCGCGCCAGGTGTCGTTCATCACCATCGAGAAGGACTGGTCGACGAGCAGCACCACGGCAGCGCGCGTGCGAGTCTCGGTCTCGCGCACCTCGAAGTCATCCGGTGCCAGCCGCAGTCGATCGGATGATCCTTCGGCGAGATGTCGGCGCGCGGCGTTGCCGATGGTGCGCACCACATCGAGCGGCTGCTCGTCGCCGAATTCCCAGGAGCGAGTCTGACCGGTGAACTCCCCGGCGGCGCCGGTGTCGTGGATGTCGTGGTCGCCGCGGGGACCGGCCTCGAGGTCGGCGAAGACGCGGCGCAGGGCCGTGCGGCCGATGCGGCGGATCGCCTTGGGCGTGAGTTCCATGCGGTCGGTGAGGTAGCCCTGCTCGCGCAGCAGGCGCTCCAGCTCGCGCAGGCGCTCGATGTCGTCGACGGCCTGCCGGCCGAGGGCGCGGCGTACGGCCTCCTCGTCGATGTCATCAAGAGTCGCGCCGGGATAGGTCTGCCCGAGTTGCGAATCAAGTGCGTCGAGGTCAGCAAGTTCGGCGAGGGCCTCGGTGGCGTCGGGCAGCCCGAGACCGCGTTCGCCCTGCATGCGCTGGCGGCCGTTCCATGGCAGGTCGGGTCGCAGCGCGCGCAGGTTGTCCTGGAGTTGCGCCATCTCGGCGGCAAGGTCGAGGTCCTGCCATGCCTGCGCCATGAGATCGGCGAGCTCCTCGCGCTGCTCGGGCGTCATCGAGTCGAGCATGCGCTGCATTGCCGCCGCGCGCCGGGCGAGGTCGTCGAGCAGTTGCTCGAAGGACTCGGGGCGATCAGGGAAGAACTCCCCGTGCTTGTCCATGAACTGCTCGAAGTCCTCCGAGACATCCTCGCCGCGACGGTGCTTGTCGAGCATCGTGTTGAGGTCGGAGAGCATGTCCTTGAGTGCCTGCTTGCTCTCGGGCGACATCGGGTTTTGCATCGCCTGCGACATGTTCTTGAACTGCTGGTCGAGCACGTCACGGCGGAGCATCTCGCGGATCTCGTCGTAGGCGGCCTGGGCTTCGGGGGATCGCCAGTCGTAGTCGGCGAGTTCGCGTACGGCGCGCGAGGTGTCGTCGGGCAGCATGTCGAGCATCGACTCGCGGAAGCGTGCGTCATCGGAGGGGTCGGGGAAGAGCGCCGACTTCTCGCTCTCGAGGGCCTCATCGAGCTTCTCGCGCACCTTCTCGAGCAGGCCGTCGAGTCGGCCCGACTTCTGCAGCTCGCGCCGGCGCTGCTGGATGCGGCGCCGCAGATCGTCAAGTCCGCGCATGCCGTCAGCGCCTCGGCGCAGGAGATCGCGGAGCGCATCGCGCACCGAACTGCCGTCAAGCACGCGGTCGGCGAGCGCATCGATCGCCCCGGCAGCGTCGACCGGCTCGGCGAGCGGATCGGGGCCGCCGTGGAACGCCCCGTAGCGGTAGCGGGTCACTCCTGGCCCGTCACGGTGGCCGCGTAGGTGATGCGCCCACCCTCTTCGTCCTTGTCGATGCGCCGGGTGAGCCACAGGCCTTCCAGGGCCATCTCGACGCAGGCGGCGGCAATGCCAGCCGTGGGCTCGGCGTCGGGTCCCTCCAGGGCGGCTACCAGTCGGCCGAGCCCTTCGAACTGGCCACCGGAGGCGAGGAGCTCGGGACCGCGGACGAGATCGCCGGTCTCGATGGAGCCGCCCTCGTCGAGCACGGTGATGAGCGGGGCGAGATCGAAGCCGCCGAGATGACGCCGGTAGGTCTCGGCGACGGCCTTGCGCGACAGGTGCACGAGCACCTCGACCTCGCGACCCTCCTCGCTCACCTCGAACTCGACCTTGCCACGCAGCGTCGGCACGGCCCCGGCGAGGTCGCCGACGCGCGCGACCGGAGCGTCACCGGTGATTGCGGCGCGGCGAAGTGCGGCGCCAGCAAGAGCTTCCGTCGCGGCGATCGCGAAGCGAGCGGACACGCCACTGCGCTGATCGACGGCGCCCGACTCGCGCACGAGCCGCGTGAACCTCGCCACGACCTCCATGAGGTGGCGGGGCACGACGGCCACGACGTCGGCCTCCTGGGCGATGAGGTCGACCTCGTGCTGGACGTCGTACGGGTAATGAGTGGAGATCTCGGCACCGAAGCGGTCCTTCATCGGGGTGATGATGCGGCCGCGGTTGGTGTAGTCCTCGGGGTTGGCACTCGCCATCACGAGAAGGTCGAGCGGCAGGCGCAGGGTGTAGCCGCGCACCTGGATATCGCGCTCCTCCAGGACGTTGAGCAGGGCCACCTGGATGCGCTCGGCCAAGTCGGGCAGCTCGTTGATCGCGAAGATGCCGCGGTTGGTGCGCGGCACCAGCCCGAAGTGGATGGTTTCGGGATCGCCGAGCGTGCGTCCCTCGGCCACCTTCACCGGGTCGACGTCACCGATGAGGTCGCCCACCGAGGTGTCGGGCGTCGCAAGCTTCTCGCCGTAGCGCTCGCTGCGGTGCTTCCACGCGATGGGCGTCTCATCGCCCAGCTCGGCCACGCGGCGGCGAGCGTATGCGCTGACCGGGGCGAGCGGATCGTCGTTCACCTCGGAGCCCTCGACGATCGGCATCCACTCGTCGAGCAGTGTGACCAGCGTGCGGATGAGTCGGGTCTTGCCCTGGCCGCGCTCGCCCAGCATGACGATGTCGTGACCAGCGAGCAGCGCGCGTTCGACCTGCGGCAGCACGGTGTCGTCGAAGCCGACGATGCCGGGGAATGTCGGCTCGCCCGCGGCCAGGCGGGCCTGCAGGTTGGCGCGGATCTCCTCCTTCACCGTGCGCGACTCGTAGCCCGAGGCACGCAGGGCACCGAGGGTGCGGGGGAGGTCGGAGGGAAAGCCGTGAAGGGGAGGCGTCGGGCTGCTCATCCCCTGACCGTACGTCAGGATGGGGAACGTGGCGCCCGCAGACCAGCATGCTCGCTGTGCGGCCGTCCTGCGCCCGGGCCTGGGCAGCGTGCCCGAGGCCGTGTCCGAGGCCCTGCAGCAGTTGGGTGCGCTGCCCTCGTGCGCCATCGTTCAGGTCTGCGCTCCGGGCGACCCGCTCGCGGGCGGTCGTGCTCTTGCGCACGCGGGTCAACTCATCCGAGAGGCAGCACCCGAGTGCTCGGTCATCGGGTCCACCGCTCACGGAGTGATCGGCGGACGATCGTCCGTCGAGATGCAGCCGGGCATCTCGATCTGGCTGGCCCGGCTCCCGGGCGCAACGCCGCGCGCCTTGCGCATCGCGACCGTGCCCGGTCCGAACGGCGGCCTGGCGCTCACCGGCCTGCCTGACGTGCGCGATGACGATCGACTCGCCGTCCTTCTTATTGATCCCTGGACGCTGCCGGCCGACGAGGCCATCTCGGCGTTCGCTCGCGTCGACGGTCCGCTGCCGGTGGTCGGAGGCTTCGTGTCGGGGGGCGGCCGCCGGGGGGACTCGCGGGTCCTGCTCGATGGCGCGGTGTTCGACAACGGCGCCGTTGGCCTCGTGCTGGGCGCCGATGCTCCGGTGCGGGCTGTCGTCAGCCAGGGCTGCCGGCCCATCGGCGATGCGATGACGGTGACGGGTGCTGAGGGCAATGCGATCAGCGCCCTCGCGGGCGCGCCCGCACTCGATCGCGTGCGCGAGGTCATCTCGGCACTCGACTCGGACGACCAGGCGCTGGCGGTGCGCGGGCTTCACCTCGGCATCGCGCGCGATGGTGGCAGCGGGGGCGATGCCGCATCCGACTACGTCATCCGCGGCATCCTCGGTGTCGACGCGGCCAGCGGCGCCATCGCGGTCGGCGACGAAGTCGAGGTGGGCGCGATGGTGCGCCTGCACCTCCGTGACGCCGACTCTGCCGATGCTGATTTGCGATCGGTGATCGCGGCCATCGGCGATGCCAGTGCATCGGGTGCCTACCTCTTCACGTGCAATGGACGCGGGAGCGCCATGTTCACGTCGCCTGATCACGATGCGTCTGTCCTGCGAGAAGGGCTCGGCACGTCCCAGATCGGCGGATTCTTCGCGGCTGGTGAGATCGGCCCGGTCGGCGGGGTCAACCACCTGCACGGATTCACCGCGGTCGTGCTCGTGGTCGACCCCGTGGCCGCAGCCCCCGAGGTCGAGGTTGCACGCGTCGACGCCGCCGACGACTCCCCGGAGATCGACCTCGATGCCGAGCTGCGGGCGCTGCTCGAGCCGTGAGCCGTCCACAGGCACGGGCGCGCCGTTGACGCGGCGTCAGCCCCCCGATCTAGGTTGGGCGCCGTGAGTCGCGACCAGCATCGATCAGCCGTCTATGCCGCCGAAGACCAGCTTGGCCGGCTGCTGGCGCGCGGCGGCACCGTCGACTTCTACGGTTCCACGCTCACGCTTCCGGTCGAACGCCGCTTCGCGGACATTGCGAGCGTCCAGCGCTACGTCGAGTCGGTGCTGGCCCTTCCATCAGTGCGCGAGCGCTGGCCGCACGTGGCTCCGGTACGCGTGCGCGAGCGGTCGGGACTCTCGCGCGCCCACTACGAGCCGGCCACGCCGACTCGTTCGGCGGCCATCGCCATTCCTCTAGCGGGCCCTGTCGAGGTGCGCTGGGCCGCGCGCGAGACGGTCGTCCTGCACGAGATCGCCCACCACCTGGTCGCCCACACCCCGACGGCCGGACCCTGGCACGGGCCGGCGTTCTGCGGCGTGCTCCTGTGGTTGCTCGGCACCGCCGTCGGGCCGGAGGCAGCGCTCGCCTTGCGCGCCGCCTTCGACGGCGCGGGCATCCCGGTCACCGAGATCGTCGTCGAGGTGTCCTCATGAGCCACCTCGATCGCATCGCCGCGCTGCTGGTCAAGGCCGAGCGCAGCGACAACGTCCACGAGGCCGAGGCCTACCTCGCCAAGGCCCAGGCGCTGGCGACCCAGGCGAGTGTCGATCTTGCCGTCGCCCGGGCCCTGACCGCACGGCGTGAGGCGCGCGAGCAGCCGGTGAGCGTCACCATCACGATCGGCGAGCGCGGCAAGCGGGCCAACACCCACCTGGTGAGCCTCTTCGTCGTCGTCGGCCAGTGCAACTCGCTGCAGATCGACATCGCCCACAACTCCACCTACGTCATCGCCTACGGCATGCCCTCCGATATCGAGCTCGTCGAGGCGCTCTTCGGATCGCTGGCCACCCAGATGACCGCGTCGGCCACGTCGTGGCTGGCCATCGGCGAATGGCGCGGCGACACCTACATCTCCCGCGATGGCTGGCGCAAGGAGCACACGGCGCAGACGGCACGTGCAGCCTTCTACCGTGCCTTCATCGATCGCATCGGCGACCGCCTGCAGGAGGCACGCGAGGAAGTGCTCGCCGAGGCCGAGCGTCAGCGGGTGGAGATCCCGGCCGAGGTGTCCGGCTCGAAGGCCGTGGCCACCACGGGCGCACTCGTCCTGCGCGGCAAGGAGGCCGAGGTGCGCGCCTTCTATCGCCAGTCGTCGAGCGCGCGCGGCCGCTGGTCGGGCTACTCCGGCGGGGTCAGCCGGCGCGGTGGCAGTGCTTCTCGGGCTGGTCGCGATGCGGCGGCGCGGGCTCGCTTGACCAGCGCGAAGGGGATCTCGGGCAAGGGCCCCGGCCTGTCGGCCTAGCGCCGGCGCAGCACCATGGGCATGCCGTCCTTGCTGCGCAAGGTGACGGCGGGCACCACGGAGATGTCGGCGCCGGGCACGAGTTCGGGACGCCAGCGCTGAGCCAGGGTCGCCAGGATCATCGTTGCCTCGGTCCACGCGAACTGCTCGCCGATGCACCGGCGATTGCCCCAGCCGAAGGGGAACCACGCACCGCGCGGCTGGCCGGGTGCCTCCTCGCTGAACGATCCCGATGAGTCGATCCAGCGCTCGGGCATGAAGGCCAGTGACGACTCCCACCAGCGGGGGCTGCGGTGCAGGGCGAATTGGCTGATGAGGGTGATCGAGCCGGAGGGAAGCGTCCAGCCGTCCACCTCGACGTCGGTGAGCAGGCGACGGCCCTGGATCCAGGCGGGCGGGTAGAGGCGAATGGCCTCGGCGACGATCGCGCGCGTACGCGGCAGCGCCGCCATGTCCTCCATCGACGGGGCACGACCGCCGAGCACGGTGTCGACCTCCTCGTGGAGCCAGTCGGCGGCGGCCGGGTTCTGCGCCAGCAGCATCCACGTCCAGGTCATCGTCATCGCGGTGGTCTCGTGCCCGGCCAGGATCAAGGTCATCGCCTCGTCGCGCACCTGGGCGTCATCGAACCCCCTTCGGCGCGGCGGGTCGGCAGAGCCGCCCATGTCGGGCTCGTCATCTTCCTCAGCGGCGATCAGCATGCTCAGCATGTCGCCCGTGTCTCCCTTGGCCCGGTGCTGCTCGATCACTCGATCGACGATGCGATCGATGCGGGCGAACGATGCGAGCGCTCGCTGGCGTGCGGGCACGGGCACGCGCAGTGCATTGGGCCCGAGCACGAGATAGCGGCCCATGCCCAGCAACAGCCCGGCGAGTGCGTCGCCGATCTCATGGGCGTCGCCGCTGAGGTCGGCACCGAATAGCGTGCGGCCGACGATCCCGAGGGTGAGCGTCGACATGTCGGACTGCATGTCGAGGGCTTGCCCGTCCTGCCACGTCGTCTCGTGCTCGAGGCTCAGGTCGACCATGTCGGTGGCGTAGCCCGCCATGCGGTCGCGGTGAAAGGCCGGCTGCACCAGGCGCCGGTTGCGCAGGTGCACGTCGCCCTCGCTGGTGAGCAGGCCGTTGCCGAGCACGGCCTTGGTGCCCTGCAGGCCGCGGCCCTTCATGGTCTCGCGGCCGTGGCCGATGTAAACGTCGACGATGGCGTCGGGGGAGTTCAAGGCGTAGGTGTGCTCGCCGATGAGCTTGAAGTAGGCGAGCGTGGGGTAGTTGCGCTCAAGGTCAACCATGAACCACGGGGCGTTGTCGCCGAAGATGAAGCTGCGCAGGAGCCGCGCTCCGGACGGCCCAGGCGGCCGCGCGATGTCGCGGCGCCGATCCTTCGGGATGGGAATGTCGCTGTGCCCGATGCGGGCGAGGGCGATGCGGGCGGTCTCACGCAGGTCGATGGGGGGCTCGACGGTGGAGGTCACGCCCCCAGTCTGCATGGGCGGTCGGTCG
>CAINGG010000377.1 GCA_903848435.1 uncultured Actinomycetes bacterium
GCCATGAGGGGCTCCTTGGCACGCCTGCACACTCGGCGGGAGATGGGGTTCGCACCTGCTTGTGCACAGGGCACGGACCTGGGAGCGGCGCCCAGCCGAGGCTCGCACCACCCGCGCACGGACCCCGTGCCGCACTGTCTTCCGCGTGACTCCCGACCCCGCGCGTCGTACCACGCGCTCAAATCGCCACGCCTACTCCCCACCGGACTGGTGGAGCCCCACACGAGGGTCGCGGCTCCCACGTGGAATCGATGACCTTGTGTCTCGATGTCGGGCGCTCCTGCTGGTCCAGCCTGATGCAGTCTTCACGGGGCCGACCGCCGCAGCACTATGGGGTTGCAGCGTCGCACCCGCCACCGCATCAATCGAAGTGACTCGGCGCCGTGACAGCGGTGGCAACCGGCGTCCCGGGCACCATGGACGCAGAAGGAACTTGCCTGACGATCACATCACCACGCTCCATGGCCTCCCGATCACGAATCCGTCGCGGACCCTGGTGGATCTTGCGGGCAGATTCGGTCTCCCCCTCGTGGTGGCGTTCGGTGACTTCGCCCTTCGGCAAGGCTGCCTCACTGCTGCTTCGCTTGATAGCTGCATCCGAGCCTGCGCAGGACAGCGAGGTATCCGGCGCGCCCGACTAGCATGTGAGCTTCTCGACGCCCGTGCCGAATCCCCGCGCGAGAGCATTCTGCGGGTGATCCTCATTGAGGCGGGTCTGCCAGCCCCCACGCCCCAGTTCGTCATTCGATCATCAAGCGGTGACTTCATCGCTCGGGGGGATCTGGTCTACGAAGATGCCAAGGTCGTCCTGGAGTACGACGGAGAGCATCACTTGACGCGTGACCAGCAGGCGAGCGACGCGGATCGACGACACCTTCTCTCGATGGACGGCTGGCTGGTCGTGACCCTGACCGCCCTTGACCTTCGCGACCCTCGTCGTGCCGTGCGCAAGGTGAATCAGGCTCTCGACGCTCGCCCAGCGGCGTTCCCTCCACGCGAACGTGCACGCGGAGCGTGGACTCCCCCTAGACACTTCGGTACGCCTGCACACTCGGCGTGAGGAGGGGTCCGCCGTTACGGGCGGATGTGGCCGTCGCCGGTCACGACGTAGGTCGTCGTGGTCAGCTCGGTCAGCCCCATGGGTCCGCGGGCATGCAGCTTCTGGGTCGAGATCCCGATCTCAGCACCGAAGCCGAACTCCCCGCCGTCGGTGAAGCGGGTGGAGGCATTGACCATGACCGCCGCCGAATCAACACCTGCGATGAACGCGCGGGCGGAGGACTGGGAGTCCGTCACGATCGCCTCCGTGTGACCGGAGGACCACCGACGAATGTGTGCCAGCGCATCGTCCAGTGAGTCCACGACCCCGGCGGCGATGTCGAGCGAGTAGTACTCCGCGGCCCAGTCCTCATCCGTGACCGGAGCGAACGCCGTGCCGACAGCCTCGGCATACGCCCTCATCCGGTCATCCCCGTGCACGGTCACGCCGGCATCTCGAAGTGCCGCCATCGCGACAGGCAGGAAGGCGTCGGCGATGTCTCGGTGCACTAGGAAGGTCTCGGCGGCATTGCAGACGCTGGTGCGCTGGGCTTTGGCATTGAGCAGTATTCGCACGCCCTTATCGATATCGGCGCTCGCATCCACGTAAACGTGGCAGTTGCCCACGCCCGTCTCGATGACCGGCACGGTCGAGCCCTCGACCACGCTTCGGATCAGCCCCTCACCGCCGCGCGGGATGAGCACGTCGACGTATCCGCGCGCCGTCATGAGGTGCTTGACCGACTCATGGGATGTGCCGGGGACGAGTTGCACGGCATCGGGCGGAAGGCCCGCGGTGGCCAAGGCCTCGCGCATGACGTCGACGAGCACCTCGTTGGTTGCGTGTGCAGACGACGACCCGCGGAGCAGCACTGCATTGCCGCTCTTGAGGCACAGTCCCGCGGCATCGACCGTGACATTGGGGCGAGCTTCGTAGATGATGCCGACGACTCCGAGCGGCACTCGGACCTGACGGACGTCAAGCCCATTGGGGAGCGTGTAGCCACGAACGACGTCGCCTACCGGGTCGGGCAGGTCTGCAACGTCGTCAAGGGCGTCGGCGATCGCCGAGATGCGCGAAGCATCCAGAGTGAGTCGGTCGACCAGGGCTGCCGACGTGCCGTCGTCGATGGCCCGCTGGACGTCGCGGGCATTGACGGCGACGATGCGCGGGGCCTGATCGCGAAGAGCCTGGGCCATGCGGCGCAGTGCGCGATCCTTATCGTCACGCGTGAGGCCGCGCAGGGAGGTGCTTGCTGCCCGGGCGCGGCTGGCGCACTCGAGGATGGCGCCGCGGTCGTCCGACATGCCGACCAGGGTACGCCGCTAGAGCGGGCTCACTCCCCCGGCAGCCACGAGGCCCGGGCCGTGCCCGGACACGCGGCCACGACGATGGAAGGTCTCGCGGTCGACGATCTCGACTCCCACGACCGACCAGTCCGGCAGGGACGCCGAATCGCGATGCTCGTCCCACAGTCGCAGGGCGAGGTCGGCGGCGCACGTGGCGTCCGGTGCCTCCTCCCAGTAGCGGATCTCTGCGCGATCGGCGGCGTAGCGACCGGAGAGTAGGAAGGGGTGCTCGTGCGAGAGCCGCTCGAGAGCTTCGCGAATGTCGCGTGCGGGCACCGATGCACCGGCAAGGGTGACGGTGACAAACCACAGCGAGCGATCGTCCGGGACAGTCGGAGGCTCCACGCGCGCCTCCCTCCCGAGAACAGGCCTATGGCCTGGTCGGACTCCCGTCGAGGATCACCAGGTCATCGCGGTGGATGA
>CAINGG010000378.1 GCA_903848435.1 uncultured Actinomycetes bacterium
ATGTAGATCTGGATGTCGCGATCGGGATCCATCGACTCCAGGCACAACAACTGCGCCATGACGTCGTCAGCCGATGCGTCATCGATCTGGACACCGAGGAAGATGATGCGCTCCTCGAAGAGCTTGGTGTAGGGGTTGTGCACGCGCTCGCCGTTGGCCACGCGCTCGCGGAACTCCGGCACGATGTAGCGGGCCGAGGGCACGCTGAGGCCCGACTGGGTGCGCATGGCTTCTCCTTCGATCCAGGGCGACGAGGTCATGACTTGCTCCCGGGAGCATCGGCGGCCGTCGAGTAGACGTGGTCAATGAGGCGGTAGTCGCGAGCCTCCTCGGCCGTGAACCAACGGTCACGATCGGAGTCGGCCTCGATCTCCTCGACCGAGTGACCGGAGTGCTCGGCGATGAGCTGCGCCATGCGCTTCTTGATGAAGAGCATCTGCTCTGCCTGGATCTTGATGTCGGACGCGGTGCCCCCGATGCCACCGAGCGGCTGGTGCATCATGATGCGGGTGTTGGGTGTGGCGTAGCGCTTGCCCGCGGCGCCTGCCGTCAGCAGGAACTGGCCCATGGAAGCAGCGAGACCCATCGCGATCGTCGTGACGTTGTTGGGAATGAGCTGCATGGTGTCGTAAATGACCATGCCCGCGGTGATCGAGCCACCCGGGGAGTTGATGTAGAGGGTGATGTCCTTCTCGGGGTCCTCGGCCGCCAGGACCTGGAGCTGCTTGGCGATCCGGTTGGAGTTCTCGTCGCGCACCTCGCCCTCGAGCCACACGATGCGCTCGCGCAGGAGGCGCTCATCCAGCATGTCGCCGAAGCCGGCCATGCCGGGCGACCCCGTTCGCAGGTCGACGTACCTATCCGCGGCCACGCGCTCTCCTCTCACGACGACTACGGGCGCTGAGCGCCCGCCTTGCCGACCCTAACGCTGAAGGGCTGCGAGAAAGTCCCGGCCCCGCTGGTGTTCGCCCACGGCTCAACACCTGCCCCTGCCCATTTAGTCCTCGATGACCTCGACCTCGCCGGCCGCCTCGGCCGCCCGCAGGTCAGCGTCCAGGGCCTCGAGGTCCACGGGTCGCCCGGATGCATCGAAAACCTTCGCCTTCTGGGTGACGACGGCGAGGGCCTTGCTACGCCGGATGTCGGAGATCGCCATGGGCAACTGACCCGCCTGCACGAGGGCCTGGGCGAATGCCTCGGGTGCCATGCCGTAGCGCGGGGCGTTCTGCAGCAGCCAGGCGGAGAGCTCGGACTCCCCCACCGAGACGCTCTCGGTCTCGGCGATGCGGTCGAGGATCAGCTGGCTCTTCAGCCCGTTGCGCGCATTGCGCTCGACCTCAGCCCGATGCTCGTCGTCTCCGTCGTGCCCGTCAGCGAAGTGCTCCTCGACCTCTGCGCGGATGACGCCCTCCGGCACGGGGAAGTCGACGAGCTCGATCAGTGCCTCGTGCACCTTGCCCCTGGCCTGCAGGCCCTGCTCGAGCACTCGGATCTTGGCCAGCCGCGACCGAACGTCGTCCTGCAGCTCGCCGATCGTGTCGAACTCCGACGCCATCTGGGCGAAGGAGTCGTCCGCCTCGGGGAGCGCACGCTCGCGAACGGCCGAGACCGTGGCGCTCACCGTGAGGGGCACGTCTGCGAACTCCCCGACCTCGGGAGTGAACTCGAAGGTGCGCGTCTCGCCGGCACTCGCGCCGCGGACCGCCTCATCGAAGCCGGGCAGCATGCCGTCGGTGCCGAGTTCGTAGGACAGTGCGCTGCCGCTGAGGTCCTCGACGGGCGTGCCATCAGCCTGGGCTCCGGAAACATCGACGAGGAGTACGTCACCATCAGCGGCAGCCCGCTCGACCGGCGCCAAGCTGGCGAAGCGACCGCGCAGGGCGGTGAGTTGCTCGTCGACGTCATCATCGGTGACCTCGGCATCATCGACGGTGACGCTGATGCCGTCGTAGGCCGGCAGGTCGAACTCAGGCATGGTGTCGACCTCGGCGGTGAACGTCACGCTCTGGCCATCTTGGATCTCGGTGATCTCGACGTCGGGCCGCCCGAGTGGGGTGACGTCATTGCTCCTCAGGGCCTCCTCGTAGGCCTTGGGCAACACATCGTTGACGGCCTCCTCGAGCACGGCGGCCCGACCGACGCGCTGGTCAATGACGCGCGAGGGGACCTTGCCCTTGCGAAAGCCCGGGATGTTGATTTGCTGCGCGATCGTCTTGTAGGCGGCATCCAGGCTGGGCTGGAGTTCGTCGAAGGGCACCTCGACGGTGAGTTTGACCCGGGTCGGCGACAGGGTCTCGGCGGTGCTCTTCACGGGAATCTCCTCAGGCTGATGAGTCGCGTCAGCCTACTTGCCTGCCACGTGACGGCGGCACGGGCGGCTGACCTGCCCGCACTGACGTGGTCGGGGTACCCGGATTTGAACCGGGGGCCTCCTGCTCCCAAAGCAGGCGCGCTACCAAGCTGCGCCACACCCCGCGTGCCTGCACGCGGCAGACGCCGTCAGTCTAGGGGCGTGGCATCGAGGTGACCGATGTGGTGGCTCACCATGAGCGCGCAACCGCTCGCTGAAGGCCTGCGCGCAGGCGGGTAAGGTGATGCCTCGAACGTTCGCGGGTGTAGCTCAATGGTAGAGCTCCAGCCTTCCAAGCTGGTGGTGCGGGTTCGATTCCCGTCACCCGCTCACACAGTGCTTATTGACGCACTTTG
>CAINGG010000379.1 GCA_903848435.1 uncultured Actinomycetes bacterium
ACCGGGACCTTCGGCCAGCCCTGGGGCTGGCAACCGGCGGTCTTTGGTCGAGCCCGTCGAGGTGGCAAGCCACCTGCGGCGGGCTGGTAGAGGCTACGGGCCGGGCCGGGGTCGCGTCAAAACGGCCCCCGGCCGGCCCGGTGTGGAGCCCCTCCACGCCGAGTGTGCACGTGTGCCGGGCGGCCCTGAGGGGGCTTTGGGTACGCCTGCACACTCGCGGCTGGAGCGGGCGGGCTGCTCCTAGTCGTTGTCGGCGACGTCCGCGCGCACGACGTTGGTGTCGAGCGGGATGCCCGGGCCCATCGTCGTCGACATGGTCGCCTTCTTGATGTAGCGGCCCTTGGCCGCGGACGGCTTGGCTCGCAGGATCTCGTCGAGGGCGGCCGCGTAGTTCTCCGCGAGCTGGACGTCGGTGAACGACGCCTTGCCGATGGGGAACTGCATGTTGGAGTTCTTGTCGACGCGGAACTCGATCTTGCCGCCCTTGATGTCGTCAACGGCCTTGGCGACGTCCATCGTCACGGTGCCGGTCTTGGGGTTGGGCATGAGGCCACGGGGACCGAGCACCTTGCCGAGACGGCCCACCTTGCCCATGAGGTCGGGGGTCGAGACAGCGGCATCGAAGTCGGTCCAGCCACCGGCCACGCGATCGATGAGCTCGTCGGCGCCGACCTCATCGGCACCCGCGGCGCGGGCCTCGTCGGCCTTCTCGCCGGCGGCGAAGACGATCACGCGGGCGGTCTTGCCCGTGCCGTGCGGGAGGTTGACGGTGCCGCGCACCATCTGGTCGGCCTTGCGCGGGTCGACGCCCAGTCGCATGGAGACCTCGACCGTGGGGTCGAACTTGGTCTTGGCCGTCTGCTTGGCCACGCGTGCGGCGGCCAGCGGCGTGTAGAACTTGTCGGGCTCGATGAGCTCCATGGCCTGGCGGTAGGCCTTGCTGCGCTTCATTGCTGCTCTTCCCTTCGTTGGCAGGTGTGGTTTGGCGGACCGCGCGCGGCCCTCCCACTGTCGGGGATTCTCCCCGGCTCCGGGGATCGCTCCCCGGACGTCTATTCGGCGACCGTGACCCCCATTTGGCGGGCGGTCCCCTCGATGATCTTCATCGCGGCGTCGATGTCGTTGGCGTTGAGGTCGGGCATCTTGGTCTCGGCGATCTCGCGGACCTGGGCGCGGGTGATCGACCCGGCCACCTTGGGGGCGTTGCCCGAGCCCTTCTCGATGCCCGCGGCCTTCAGGATCAGGCGCGAGGCCGGGGGCGTCTTGAGGGTGAAGTCGAAGCTGCGGTCTTCGTAGACCGTGATCTCGACGGGGATCACCTGGCCACGCTGGTTTTCGGTCGCGGCGTTGTAGGCCTTGCAGAAGTCCATGATGTTGACGCCGTGCTGGCCGAGCGCCGGACCCACCGGCGGAGCCGGATTGGCCTGGCCGGCCTGGATCTGCAACTTGATCATGCCGGCGATCTTCTTCTTGGGTGCCATGGTGGTGTCCTCGTGATCAGTTCTTCTGGATCTGGCCGAACGCCAGCTCGACGGGGGTCTCGCGACCGAAGATCTCGACGAGGCCGGTGACCTTCTGGGCCTCGATGTTGATCTCGGAGATGGTGGCGTGCAAGGTGGCGAAGGGGCCGTCCACGACGGTCACCGAATCGCCCACCGAGAAGTCGACGACGCGCACCTCGGGGGCCGCGACGCCACCGCCGGCGGACACGGGCACGCCGGCCTTGCGCTCGGGAGCGGGGGCCAGGATCGTCACGACCTCGTCGAGCGACAGCGGCGACGGCTGGTGGCCGTGTCCGACGAAGCCCGTCACGCCGGGCGTATGGCGCACGGCGCCCCACGACTCATCGGTGAGGTCCATGCGCACGAGGACGTAGCCGGGGAACTTGGTGCGGCGTACGAGCTTGCGCTGGCCCTGCTTGATCTCGGTGACTTCCTCCATGGGGACTTCCACCTGGTAGATGTAGTCCTCCATGTTGAGGGACACGATGCGGGTCTCGAGGTTGGACTTCACGCGGTTTTCGTAACCGGCGTAGGAGTGAACGACGAACCACTCACCCGCTGCTAGCCGCATCTGGTCGCGGAAGGCCTCGACCGGATCGACCTCGTCCTCGGCCTCCTCGGCGGCCTCGACGATCTCCTCGGCTTCGGCGACCGCTTCGGCTTCGGCGAGCGCCTCGGCGATCTCGGACAGCGCGACCTGCTCCACGGCATCTTCGATGACCTCGTCGACGATCTCCTCGGCCACGAGCTCCTCGACGATGGCGTCCTCGGCTGCCGCGATGACCGCCTCGGCCTCGACCGTCTCGCCGGGGACCTCGGACTGGAAGACCAGCGCCGGGGCAGGCGGAGCGGCCGGAGCCTCGTCGGCTTCGGTGTCAGGGGACATGGGGGAATCAGTCAAGGTGTTCGGGGCTCCTTGCA
The DNA here is from genome assembly GCA_903848435.1 of uncultured Actinomycetes bacterium. Classification (GTDB taxonomy): domain Bacteria; phylum Actinomycetota; class Actinomycetes; order S36-B12; family S36-B12; genus Mxb001. Next base: position 2,424 of record CAINGG010000379.1, read on the forward strand.
CGTCCTCATCCGAAGATGAGGAGCACTCCACGGGTGAAGACGAAGTCGAAGCCGGCCACGATGGCGGCCATCGCCAGGACGAAGACGACCACGACGATCGTGTAGGTGACGAGTTCCTTGCGCGTCGGCCAGATGACCTTGCGGAGCTCGGCGACCACCTGGCGGATGAACAGAGCAAGCCGCCCAAAGAGGGACAGCTTGGTGTCTCCGCGTGCTTCGCTCACGGTGCCTTCCTGACGATCGGTGCGGGTGATGCGTGGAGCAGGGCCGGAGGGACTCGAACCCCCAACCACCGGTTTTGGAGACCGGGACTCTACCAATTGAGCTACGGCCCTTTGGCGACCGTCGTCCCGGCCCGCGTGCGCCCCCTGCGGGGCATGGTCGGACAGGGGTGGGAAAGCCACCGGCTACGGGAGTCTACGGGGGTGCCAGGGGGCCGGTCCAATCCCGGGTCCCCTGCCCGCGGCCGCACTGGTTGGATTCCCCCATGACGCGCATCTCCCGCAGGATCGGGTCCATCACCGAATCGGCAACCCTGGCCGTCGATGCCAAGGCCAAGGCCCTCAAGGCGGCCGGGCGTCCGGTCATCGGCTTCGGCGCCGGCGAGCCGGACTTCCCGACCCCCGACTACATCGTCGAGGCGGCCGTGGCGGCCTGCCGTGATCCGCGGTGGCATCGCTACACGCCCGCCCCGGGCCTTCCCGAGCTGCGCGAGGCGATCGCGGTCAAGACCCTGCGCGACAGCGGATTCCAGGCCAAGGCCAGCCAGGTGCTCGTCACCAACGGCGGCAAGCAGGCCCTTTACAACACCTTCGCCGCGCTTCTCGATCCCGGCGACGAGGCGATCTTGCCCGCGCCCTATTGGACGACGTACCCGGAAGCGATCAAGCTCGCCGGCGGCACCCCGGTCATCGTCGAGACCACCGAGGAGTCCGGCTACCGCGCCACGGTTGCCGACCTGGAGGCCGCTCGCACCGATCGCACGAAGCTACTCGTGTTCGTCTCGCCATCGAATCCGACCGGTGCGGTCTACACGCCCGAGCATGTCGCCGATATCGGCCGATGGGCCGCGAAGCACGGCATCTGGGTGGTGACCGACGACA
>CAINGG010000380.1 GCA_903848435.1 uncultured Actinomycetes bacterium
GAACGTCCTGGGCGGTCCGCTGCAGGAGTGCGGGCGCGACCCGGTGACCGGTTTCTATCGCGACGGCTGCTGCTCGACCGGCCCGGACGACCTGGGATCGCACACGGTGTGCGCGGTCGCTACGGCAGAGTTCCTCGACCATCAACTGAAGACGGGCAACGACCTGGTCACCCCGCACCCCGCCTATCGCTTCCCGGGGCTGAAGCCCGGGGATCGCTGGTGCGTGTGCGCGAGCCGGTGGCTGCACGCCTATCAGGACGGAGCCGCCGCACCCGTGGTCCTCGCGTCGACCAACGCGGCTGCCCTGCGCATCGTGCCGCTGGAGGCCTTGCAGGAGCACGCCGTCGACGTCCCCGAGTCTCCCGCAGACCTGGCCTAGCGGCGTACGCTCCCGACATGACCACCACCGCGGGTCCAGACCTCGACACCGCGCTGCTCGAAGCGCGGCAGCGCTACGCCGAGAGCCGGCCTGTCACGGCCCGCATGCACGAGGAGGCATGCGAGGTCATGCCCGGCGGCAACACGCGCACTGTGCTCTACCACGGTCCCTTCCCGCTGCGCATGGCTCGCGGCTGGGGTTCGCGCCTGGTCGACGTGGATGGATTCGAGTACGTCGACATGCTGGGCGAATACACCGCCGGTCTCTACGGCCACAGCCAGCAGGCCATCCTCGATGCTGTGCGCCGGGCCATGGACGATGGCCTCAGCCTCGCCGGGCACAACGTCTACGAGTCGCGGCTCGCGCGCCTGCTCGTCGAACGCAATCCCGCACTCGAACTCGTCCGCTTCACCAACTCCGGCACCGAGGCCAATCTCATGGCGGTCTCCCTGGCTCGCGTGGTCACTGGCCGCCCGGCGATAGCCGTCGTCTACGGCGGCTATCACGGCGGTCTCATGTATTTCGGCGGCGGTGGCTCACCGGTCAACGCGCCCTACGAGACGGTCCTCGTGACCTTCAATGACATCGAGGGATCGCGTGCAGCCCTGCGCGCCCAGGCCGATCGCCTTGCGGCCGTCGTCGTTGAGCCGGTCCTGGGCTCCGCTGGCTGCATCCCCGCGGATCCGGCGTACTTGACGATGCTGCGCGAGGAGACCGAGTCGCTCGGCATGCTGCTGATCTTCGACGAGGTCATGACCTCGCGACTGTCGCCGCAGGGCGCGGGTGCGGCCTACGGCATCACTCCCGACCTCATGACGCTGGGCAAGTACCTCGGGGGCGGCCTGTCCTTCGGAGCATTCGGTGGTCGCGCCGATCTCATGCGGCGTTTCGACCCAACAGCACCCGATGCGCTGCCACACGCCGGAACCTTCAACAACAACGTGCTGACCATGGCCGCGGGCGTCGCAGGGCTCACCGAGGTGCTGTCCGACGAGCGCATCGACGATCTCAATGCGCGAGGCGATCGCCTGCGCGACGGACTCAACGAGGTGGTGCCCTCGTACGGCTGGGTCGCGACCGGTAGCGGATCGATGGTGGGACTGCACCCGGTGTCGGGCCCGGTGACGTGCCCTCAGGACCTTGCTGACGCCGACGATCGACTCCGTGAACTGCTCTTCCTCGATCTGCTGGAGCGCGGCTACTACATGGCGCGCCGCGGCTTCATCGCCCTGAGCCTGGAGATCACCGATCAGGACGTCGGCGGCTTCATCGATGCGGTGCGCGACAGCCTTGCGACTCGCTCCTAGGGCAGCGACCAGTCGATCGGCTCGCCGCCGAGCTCCTCGAGCAGATCGTTCGCTCGGCTGAACGGCTTCGACCCGAAGAACCCGCGATCCGCGGACATCGGACTGGGATGCGCACTCGCGATCACGGGCGTGTCCTCGAGCAGCGGTTCCAAAGACTGCGCATCGCGTCCCCACAGAATCGCCACGAGCGGCTGGTCACCTCGCTGCACGAGTCCGCGGATCGCCGTATCGGTGACCTGCTCCCAGCCCTGGCCGCGGTGGCTTCCCGGCTCACCGGCCCGCACGGTCAGCACCCTGTTGAGCAGCATCGCCCCGCGCTGCGTCCACGGTGAGAGGTCGCCGTTGGCGGGTCGCGCCACTCCTAGGTCGTCGACGAGCTCTCGGTAGATGTTCTGCAGGCTGCGAGGGATGGGTCGGGTATCGGGGGAGACGGAGAAGGACAGCCCGACGGCATGACCCGGCGTGGGATAGGGATCCTGACCGACGATCAGGACGCGCACCTCGTCGAGCGGTGTGGAAAATGCGCGCAGGATGCTGTCACCGGCGGGCAGCCAGCGATGCCCCGCGGCGGACTCGGCGCGCAGGAAGTCGCCGAGGCTGGACAGTTGCTCGCGCTCGGGTTCGAGGACGGGCACCCACGTCGGGTGGACAAGTTCCTCAAGAGGCCGGGCCATGCGCACGACCGTACGACCAGGGGCGGGCGTTCGGTACGGTCGGGGCGTGTCCGAGCCCTCGATGCGTCATCATCCCGGCTGGTTCGGCTCGGTCATGGCGACCGCGGCCTTGTCAGCGGCGTTCTACGAGGAGTCGGAGGTCATCGGCGGCCCGGCATTCCCCGTCATGGCCAACGTCTTCCTGGTGCTCGCGACGCTTCTGGTAATCGCACTGACGCCCCTCTATGCCTTGCGCCTGCGCCGGGTTCGCGGGCTTGCGCAGGAGATCGCTGATCCCGGGACCGGTGCCCTCCTCGCGACCTTCCCGGGAGGGTTGCTCGTCTTCGCGGCGTCCTGGGCGGTTGTCGGAGCCGCATGGCTTGGCGACGGCTTCGCGCTCACGCTGAGCGCGGTGGTCGCCGTCATCGGCGCCGTCCTCGCGGTGGCGCTCAGCGTCAAGTGGCTCTCGTCGCTGTCCAGCGCCACGTTCGACCTGGCGGAGGTGAACGGCGGCTGGCTCATCCCGCCCGCCATCAGCCTCATCGTGCCGCTGTGCATCTCTCCGCAGATGGTCGCGCATCCTGATCAGGCGACCTGGCTGCTTGGCCTCGGCCTGGCCTTCTACGGGATCGGTGCGCTGCTCTTCATCCCGATCTTCACGCTGATCATCGCGCGCCTGATGCTGCGCCAGCCGCCGCCGAACGCCACCATGCCCGCGCTCTGGACGCCGCTGGCACCGGCCGGCCTCATCGGGCTGTCGCTGCTGCGCCTGCTGCAGGCAGGTGCGACGGCCGAGGTCATTCCCCAGGACGCTGTCGTCATCGGGGTCGTGCTGTCGGCGATGGGGGTAGGCCTTGGCCTGTGGTGGGCTGCCTTCGCCACCGTGCGCCTGACCCACGTGCGACGCACCGGCGGGCTGCCGTTCTCGCCCGGCTGGTGGGGCTTCGTCTTCCCGCTCGCCGCTCTCGAGCTGTCGCTGGGCAACATCGCGGATCTGATGGCCAGCGGCCCCATCCAGGCCGTCGCCTTCGTGGGCTTCGTGTGCCTGCTCGTCGTGTGGATCCTCGTCTCCGTGCGTACCACCTCCGCCGTTCTGCGCGGCACTCGTTCTGCGTAGGCTGCCGACATGGGCCATGACCTCCTGCCGCCCGCACCTCTGCGCCTCGGCGGTGAGCCACTCCCGATGGTTGGGCCCGTGCGCCTCTACGTCTGCGGCGTCACCCCCTATGACGTCACCCACCTCGGTCACGCAGCCACGTTTGTGTGGGTCGACACCCTCGTGCGCACCCTGCGGGCAGCCAACATGCAGCCCATTGTCACGCGCAACGTCACCGACGTCGACGACGTGCTCACCGAAGCCGCGCGCCGGGCCGGGTCGCCCTACGACGAGTACGCCGCGATTCACCAATACGCCTTCGATCACGACATGTCCCAGCTCGGCGTACGCCGCCCCGACCATGAGCCGCGCGCCCACCAGCACATCGGTGACGTCATCCGGCTCGCCCAGGCACTCCTCGATCGAGGCGCGGCCTACGAGGTCGACGGCACGGTCTACTTCCGAGGGGCGGGGACCGCGTCTGCTGCCGGACTCGATGAGAAGACAGCCCGGGAGCAATTCGTCGAGTTTGGCGAGGATCCTTCCGATCCGGCCAAGGACAACCCCTTCGACGTGCCGGTCTGGCGCGCCTCGACCGATCCCGACCCGGCGTGGCCGAGCCCCTGGGGCCCTGGTCGCCCTGGCTGGCATGCCGAATGCACGGCGATGGTGCTGTCGCACTACGGCTCGAGCCTCGACATCCATGCAGGAGGCGCCGACCTCGCCTTCCCGCACCACGCCTACGAATCCGCGCAGGCCGAGGCAGCCACCGGAGTCGCGCCCTTCGCCAGAGCATGGATGCGCGTGGGCACCGTGCGCATCGGCGGGGAGAAGATGGCGAAGTCCACCGGCAATCTCGTGCTCGTCGCGGACCTGCTCAAGGAGCACCGGCCGGCGGCCCTGAGACTGATGATCCTCGACCGTCGCTGGTCCGACGCGTGGGACTACTCCGCCGACACCCTTGGTGCTGCGGAAGGGCAGCTTGACGCGCTGCATGCCGCCGCCGGGCGCCTGGGCGACAGCGAGGCCGCCGAGCGCGAGGTGGTCACTCGCCTCCTGGACGATGTCGATGTCTCCGGGGCACTGGCGGTGGCTCTCGAGTCGGGCGGCCGCCCGGCGCGCCTCCTCGTCCAGGTCCTCGGCCTGTCCTAGTCATGGCCCGCAAGTCCGGCGAGGACCGACGCGTCGAGATCCTCCGCACCGCATCGGAGCTCTTTGCCCGCAATGGATTCCATGGCGTATCGATGGACGAGTTGGGCGCGGCCACGGGAGTGAGCGGCCCGGCTCTCTACCGCTATTTCCCCGGCAAGGAGGCCATCCTCTCGGCCATGCTCATCGACATCAGCGAGCGATTGCTCGCAGGTGGACGCGAGCGGGTCGATGCGGCCGCGAGCCCGTCGCGCGCGCTTCGCTCGCTCGTGGACTTCCACGTCGATTTCGCTCTCGACCATCCCGACCTGATCGACGTGCAGGCTCGCGACCTCGATGCCGTCCCGGATGTCGATCGTCGCGCCGTACGGCGTCTCCAGTCGCAATACGTCACGCTCTGGGTCGATGCACTCGTAGGACAGCGGCCGGAAATGTCGCCGGAGCGAGCACGAGCGGCGGCGCACGCCGTCTTCGGCCTCATCAACTCAACCCCGCACAGCGCCCGCCTATCTCGCCCGGAGATGGCGGGGTTGTTGCGGGCCATGGCCCTATCGGCTCTTGCCAACGCCCCCGCCGTGGAGTAAAGTTAACGATCGTTAACTAGGAGGGCGGATGCAGCTGGAATCCCGCGCGGACCGCACCTCCTGGGCCGTCAACGTTGCCGCCAACACCGCCCTCGCCGTGGACCTCGCCGATCGGCGCGAGCGCGCAGCACGGGGCGGTCCCGAGGCAGCCCGCGAGCGGCACCTGGAGCGCGGCAAGCTCCTGCCGCGCGATCGTGTCGAGATGCTCCTGGACGACGGCACGGCGTTCCTGGAGATCGCACCCCTGGCCGCGGAGGGAATGTACGGCGATGAGGCACCGGCCGCCGGTGTCATCGCCGGCCTCGGTGTGGTGAGCGGCCATCTCTGCGTGATCATCGCCAACGACGCAACGGTCAAGGGCGGCACCTACTATCCGATGACCGTCAAGAAGCATCTGCGCGCCCAGGAAATCGCGCGTGACAATCGACTGCCGTGCATCTACCTCGTCGACTCGGGCGGTGCCTTCCTGCCTCTGCAGGACGAGGTCTTCCCCGATCGCGACCACTTCGGCCGCATCTTCTACAACCAGGCCACCATGTCGTCACTGGGCATCGCGCAGATTGCGGCGGTGCTGGGCTCGTGTACCGCTGGGGGTGCCTACGTGCCGGCCATGAGCGATGAGGCCGTCATCGTCCGCGATCAGGGCACGATCTTCCTCGGCGGCCCACCGCTGGTGAAGGCGGCGACCGGCGAGATTGTCTCGGCGGAGGAACTCGGCGGGGGAGAGGTGCACGCCCGTATCTCGGGGGTCGCCGACCATCTGGCCGATGACGACACTCACGCCCTGCGGATTGTGCGCGAGATCGTGGCCACCCTGCCGCCGCCAGCCGATCCTCCGTGGAAGGTGCTGCCGACCCGCGAGCCGGCGTTCTCGGCGGAGGACCTGCTCGGACTCGTCCCTGCAGACCTGCGCACGCCCTACGACGTGCGCGAGGTGATCGCGCGCATCGTTGACGGCAGCGATTTCACGGAGTTCAAAGCCGAGTTCGGAACCACCCTTGTCACTGGCTTCGCGCGGATTCATGGGCATCCCGTCGGCATCGTGGCCAACAACGGGATCCTTTTCTCCGAGTCGGCGCAGAAGGGCGCGCACTTCATCGAGTTGTGCGATCAGCGCAAGATTCCTCTCGTCTTCCTGCAAAACATCACGGGGTTCATGGTCGGGCGTGACTACGAGGCGGGCGGCATTGCCAAGCACGGGGCCAAGATGGTCACCGCCGTCGCGTGTGCACGCGTGCCGAAATTCACCGTCGTCATCGGTGGATCGTTCGGTGCTGGCAATTACTCGATGTGCGGTCGTGCTTACTCTCCTCGCTTCCTGTGGATGTGGCCCAATGCGCGAATCTCCGTCATGGGGGGCGACCAGGCCGCCGCCGTCCTGGCCACGGTGCGACGAGACCAGGCGCAAGCGCGCGGCGAGGAGTGGTCGAGCGAAGACGAGGCTGCCTTTGCCACGCCGATTCGCGAGCAGTACGAGACGCAGGGCGACCCGTATTACTCGACGGCTCGACTGTGGGACGACGGCATCATCGACCCGCGGGAGACCCGGAGAGTGCTGGGGCTCGCGCTCGCCGCTGCGGGTCAGGCACCGCTGCCGCCCGTCTCCTACGGTGTCTTCCGGATGTGATGGCGGTGTTCGACACGGTCCTGGTGGCCAACCGAGGCGAGATCGCGGCACGCATCGTGCGCACCCTGCGCAGCATGGGCATCGAGTCGGTGGCCGTGTATGCCGACGCCGATGCCGGTCTTCCCTACGTCGACCTAGCCGACC